>DRQL01000287.1 GCA_011371465.1 Gammaproteobacteria bacterium
CTACCAGGTTCACTTCGTCCCGCAGTGCCTGGCAGTTTGCATACCATTCCACCAGGCCGGTGATGTTCTTGATCCGGTCCATGCGTGCCATGGTGAACAGCAGCGGCTTGCCGGTGTCGACCAGGACACCGCGCTTGTCTTCACTGTCTGCGCCAAACAGGAGTTCGCGGATTTCCTCGTCGTAGTGCGTAAGGCGCCGCGCGGCGTCCGTGTACGGGAAGTAGATGTCTTCGTCTGCGCCGGGTGAGACGATATTGAACTTGGGATCGAATACATCGATGCCGTGCACCACGCGGTACAGGCCGGGCATGGTGTAGGCGCCGTGCGCTTCGTACTGCCCGACCGTGTCCGTGGTGCCCGCGATTTCCTGGTAGGTCGAGGTGATGATGAAATCGGCCGTGTTCATGGCGATCAGGTCGGCGGTAAACTGGCAGGAAAAATGGTAGTGCTCCTCGTTCTCACGCCAGTACAGGTCGGAATACAGGTACTTGGTTTTCTCCAGGGCATGCGCAATGTTGCACTGGGTCACACCGAGTCGCTGTGACAACAGCGAGGCTACCAGGTTGCCATCTGAATAGTTGCCGATGATGAAGTCCGGGCGGCCGCCGAGTTCCGCCAGTAATTCGCGTTCGACGTCATGACTGAAGCGTTCCAGGTAGGGCCAGATCTCAAAACGGGATATCCAGTGTGGCATCACCTGTCCATCCTCATCCAGGAAAGGCACGCGCAGTATGCGGGCATTGCGCGTGCCCTCCACGGCTTCGACGCGCTGGTCGCAGCTGGTGCCCTCGGCTTCCGGTATCAGGCGTGTCACGATCAGTATCTGCGGGTCGATGTCCAGGCCCTGTTCCTGCAGGCTGTGGTGCATGGCCCGTTCCAGCGCGCGCACCTGGTCCAGTATGTAGACCACCTGCCCGCCGGTGTCGGGGCGGCCCAGTACATCGCTCTGCCCGAACCAGCCGTGCGGGGACAGGATCGCGATGGAAAAGATCATCGGGATGTTCTGCAGGAACTGCTCGAGGCTGGAGGGCGAGGGCGCTTCGAGGATATCCAGCAGCAGTTCCATGTAGGACTGGATGTGTGTGGCATCCTTGCCCCAGCCGGGTTCAAAACCCAGCTCGCGCAGTTCCGGCTCCAGTTTCTTCCAGGAGGTGGTGGCTGGTACCGATTGCAGGCGTTCACCCGCGCGCCGCAGCGCAGTGCGCAGGGCATTGACGTCGTTCACTGCCTCGTTGAGCATCAGGGTCTGTTGCCGGTAGCGGTGCACGCGCAGGAAATCCAGCAACAGGCGGTTGCCCTTTTTGCTGTCCGCAAACAGCTGGCTGGACAGGCGCCGGTTGAGGAATTCCACCCCGCGCCCGATGGAATGGGACTCCTGCATTTTCGGGAAGCCGCGCAGGAAGGGTTCGAGATCGATTTCCAGGATGTGGTCCGTACCCTCCCGGCGCCCGTCCACGAGACGTTCCTTGGTATACAGGAATTCACTAACGGCTATTTCGTCGACCAGCATCAGGTTGCTGTTCAGGCGCAGGTACATCCAGCGTCCGACGCGGATACGCAGGGCAAAGTAAAACCGGTCGGCCTCGACCACGGCTTCCTGCGTCGCCTGCAGCATGCGGGCCAGCGGGGTGTCGGTAAGCTGTTCGTTGCCGGGGGATGCACATAAACGGGCAAAGGCATCCTGTACTTCGTCGCGCAGCAGCAGGGGCTTGCCGAGATCACCCAGCTGGTGGAGCACGAGGTGGGCGTGGTTACGCTCTTCCCGGAAGTAACGTTGCAGGGCCTCCAGCAGTTCCTGCGCCAGGGTCATGCCAGCTCCCACGCATCGATAAAAGGTTGGTAAAACCCGGGGTCCTCGACGATGGCGCCACGCCGGCCGACGATGGCGGAAGCAAAAGCCTGGGCGCGTTCCAGCGCCTGCTGGTACGGCCAGTCCTGCAGCAGGGCCAGGATCAGCACGCTGGTCAGTGCGTCACCGGCACCGACCGTATCGACCACGGGAGTGACCGATTCCGGCCGGACCTGGTAACGTTCGGCACTCGCGGTCAGCAGTTCCGCGCCTTCCGCGCCGCGGGTAACCAGCAGCAGTTGCAGGCCTGCGTGCTCCATCAGCTGCTGTATCCGGCTGTCATCATCGGCGGCATCCGGGACCAGCTGCAGCAGTTCGTCGTCATTGAGTTTGGCCAGCCAGGCACCGTCGATCAGCTCCAGCGCCGCCTGTGTTTGCCACCAGGGCGCGCGCAGGTTGATGTCGACCAGTCGCCGGCCCCTGCTGTGGCTGCGCAGGAAGGTCAACGCCTGTGCGGATACCGGGTTCCTGGCCGCCAGGCTACCGTGGTAGAACAATGCATTTTCCGGTATGGGCGGTAGCGCGTCGCAGTCGATATAGTCATAGGCCTGTTCCGGGAGAATGTCGAAGCTGTGGCCGTCGTCGTTCAGGGTGATGTTGACCCTGCCGGTCGGGTGCGATGGATCCGTTTGCAGGCCGCTGCAGTCCATGCCGTGTCCGCGCATGGCCTCCCGGACCTGACGGCCGAGTGCATCGTCACCGATGCGGGAGATAAACAGCGGTGCCTGGCCGAACGCCTGCAGGTGCCAGGCGACGTTGAACGGCGCGCCGCCGAGCACCGACTGCCCACCCGGGAAACAGTCGAACAACACCTCACCAAACAGTACCGCTCGTTCGTCAGCAGCCATCCGCGGGCACCTTGTCCGTGTTTTGCAGCAGCCAGTCGTGTATTTCCGGGCGGTAATGTACGACCCCCTCCAGTACGCCCGCCGTGTAATTGCCGTTCATGCCCATAAAGTCTCCCTGTGCGATATACAGTGTATCCGCGTGCCCCTGTGCCTGCGCCAGTGCCAGCGCCTGGTGACGAACTTCCGGGCTGGCATTGGCCACCAGCACGGCCGGTATTTCGCCGGCCAGCACCGGCAGGTCGTTGCCGCTGTCGCCGGCGAACACGGTATCGGCAAGCGCAAAGCGCTTGCGTTGCATGAGAAAAGACACTGCGTGCTGCTTGCTGGCGCCGGCCGGCAGTATATCCAGCAGGCCGGTGTCGCGCGCTTCGTCGATGCTCCATACCAGGCCGGCCCGGATACCGGCGCTGTCGAGGCGCCGGTGGATGTCGTTCGACAGGGATTCGGTATCGGCTTGCAAAGGCACGTAAAAACTGGCCTTGTGCCGGTTCTGTTTGGCCGCTTCCTGCGCCTGCAGGTCCGCCATATCGCGCAACAGCCTGTGGATATCATGCTGTTCCAGTCCGGCCCAGTCCGGTGCAATCTCCGCTTCCCAGTCCGGCCATGGCTGCCAGTTTCCCCCGTGTACCTCGTAGATGGTCGTGCCGACGTCACCGATGACGAAATCCGGCGTCGGCAAGCTGTATTCGTTCATGGCCGCTGTCACCAGCTGACGGTCACGCCCGCTCACGTACACCAGGGTCACCTCCGGGCGGGCGGCCAGGACGGCGAAACGGCTGCGCGCCTGTGGCGATTCGGGTTGCGGGCCGTTCGGCAGCAGGGTGCGATCCAGGTCTGTGCACAGCAGCAGGCGCATGTTCAGGCCCCGGGCAGGTTGCAGTTACCCAGGAAGTCGTAGTGCTCGATGGCTTCCAGTATGCCGGCGGCAAAGGGTTCCCTGGCAAAGTAGATGTTTTCGAAATCCTCCAGCCCGGACAGTTCCTCGTGGTGGCGGTTGGCAACCACCACGGCCATGGTGTTGCCGCGCATCATATCCTCGTCGGCACCCGAGCCCCCCGCGACCAGGATGTTTTCCAGCGGGATATCCCACTGGTCGGCGAACCAGCGCAGGGCGAAGCCCTTGGAAGCGCGCACCGGCACGATATCCAGGAACTGGCCGAACGACAGGAACGTATTGGCGGTCAGTTCCTGCTGGTGCAGCAGGCGGTTGATCTCGTCCAGGCCGGGCGCCTGTTCCGGGTCGATGTAGTAACTGATCTTGAAGCGGCTGCGTTCCATTTTGGGTTGCAGCTGGATGCCCGGCAGGTCGGCCAGCGCACGGACGATCGCCCTGGGTTTCCACAGGTGGTCGATGTGTTCGGCCCAGGCGCTGTCCTGTGTCAGGCGCGGGGCATAGCAGATCTCGGTGCCCAGGCTGGTAATCAGGACGTCCGGTTGCGGGATGCCGTAGCGTTTCATGATGCGCAGCGCCGAGTCGAGGCGCCGGCCGGTGGCGATGCCGAACGTCGTGCATTTGCGGTAGGTCTTCATGATTTCCAGGAAATCGGCCAGCGGTCCGGCGTCGCCGAGCAGGCTCTGGTCCAGGTCGGTGAAGATTGCGCGATCGTGGTACAGGCCGGCGCGCCGCCGCAGCTGCGCGGGCGGTGTGGTCCGGGTCGAGGCCAGCAGCTGGTGCAGGGCGGAAACGTAGGCCTGTGTGTGCGCCTGCCACGAGTAGTGTTTCCGCACGCCTTTCAGGCCGCGCTGCGCGAGTCCCCGCCAGGCGTTGGCGTCGCTCAGTATTTTCAGCAGGGTTTTGGTGATGTCCTGTTTGTCCAGCGGGTCGATCAGGTAACCGTTATGACAGTTGGCGGTGATATCACGCGGACCACCGTCCTCGGTGGCCACGATGGGCAGGCCGCTGGCCGCCGCCTCGATCAGGGTCAGGCCGAACGGTTCGGTCAGCGCGGGATTGATGAATACCCCCTGGGTAATGGCCGCCAGGCGGTACAGGATCGGTACATCGTCGGGCCGGTGTGACTTTGGATAGGCGACCTTGCCATACAGGTTGTACTGGTCGATGGTCAGCAGGATATCGGTCAGCACCTCCTGCGCCTCGTTGTCCAGGTCGCGGATGTCCTCGCGGTTGCCGGCCACGATCACCAGGTTGGCCGCGGCCTGCAGCTCTTCCGATTCGCCATAGGCTTCCAGCAGCGAAATGATGTTCTTGCGGGTATCCGGGCGCGACAGGGCCAGGATGATCGGGCGGTCCGGGTTCAGCAGGAAGCGGCCCAGTTCCCGGTAGATGGCGCTGTCCCGTTCGCTGCCGTCGGCGGGGTGGAACTTGTCCAGTTCAGTGCCGGGCGGGATGACCCGCATGATGTCCTGCTGGTAGTGGTCGTAGAGACCGTACTGCTGTTCGATCTCCTGGTGGGTGCTGGTGATGACCAGTTCCGCGGCCGCCAGGATGTCTTCCTCCACCTCGATGCGGCGCGACATGTTGTAGCGTGCCTCGATTTCATCACGCCGCAGTCCGCGCGCCAGCAGGCGCCGGCGTTTGACCCGGCCCAGCGAGTGGCCGGTGTGCACCAGCGGGACACCCAGTTGTGCGGACAGGCGGATACCGACATAGCCGGCGTCCGCGTAATGGCTGTGCACGATATCGGGCCGCAGGTCCTGTTCCCGCAGCCACTGCAGGGCGTTGTCGGCAAACACGTCGAGGCAGTCCCAGAGTTGCTCCTTGGGAATGTAGGCATCTTCACCGCAGTCGAAGCGGACAATGCGCACGTGCTCGGACAATGGTTCCACGTGACGTGCATAGCCGGCGCTGACCGAGGCGTCCAGTATCCGCCGGGTGATCAGGTCCACGCGGGCGATATCGGGGTGTTCACCCAGTACCCTGGCCAGTTCGACGACATAGCGCGTCTGGCCACCGGTATCGGCATCGTTCCCCAGTTCGAGATCCTGTCCGCGGATCAGCCCGTGCACGCTGATCAGCACGATGTGCAGACCTGCGTCGTCGTCCGGCTTGCCGGCTTGGTTCCCTGTGGTAGCTGACTGGCTCATGTATAGCTCGTGATGCTATCAACATTATCTTTAATAAACAATCAGCTAGAAATCCTATTTTATGATGAATGTC
>DRQL01000288.1 GCA_011371465.1 Gammaproteobacteria bacterium
CAAAAGCTCCTTGTGACGCCAGTCTCTGTTCAACAGGCTGCTCATTGTAACGGAATAGGCGGAGACTCCATAATGACAACAGGATGGATCCGGAACAAACGATGAAATTGTCAGAAGACGGCGCCTGGCTGCTGCAGGCGCGCAGGGTGCTGTCGCCGAATTGCGACGCCCGCCCGGCAGACAGTGAGGTTTCCCTGGTCGTGGTGCACGGCATCAGCCTGCCGCCGGGGGAATACGGGGGGCGCTGGATTGATGATTTTTTCACCAACTGCCTGGACACCTCCGCGCACCCTTATTTTACAGAGATCGAACACCTGCGCGTCTCCGCGCACCTGCTGGTGCGAAGGGATGGCGAGCTGGTGCAGTACGTGGCGTTCACCGAGCGCGCCTGGCACGCGGGCCAGTCCAGCTACGGGAGCCGGGAGGCCTGTAACGATTTTGCTATCGGTGTCGAGCTGGAGGGCAGTGACGATCAACCGTATGAAGATATCCAGTACCGGCAACTGGCGGCGGTCATCGAAGTGCTGCGCGCCAGGTTCCCGGCCATCGGCAAGCAGGACGTGGTCGGTCATTGCGACATCGCGCCCGGCCGCAAAACCGATCCCGGTCCCGCCTTCGACTGGGACCGGCTGCAGCGCCTGCTGGCTTGACTTCCGGTTCGCGCAAACGGTAGCGTGCAGGCATGATCCTGTTGTCTGCCCTGCTGGGGATTGCTGCAGACCGTCTTTTGACGCATCTGCACGAATACCGCCACTACCAACAGTACCTGTCCTATGTGGACTGGGTGCGGGAGCGTTTCAACGGTCCCGCCTGGGACCACATCGGTGGACTGGTATTGATGCTGTTGCCAGTCTGGCTGGCCACCGCCCTGCTGCAGGGCCTGGTCAGTGACTGGTTGTTTGGCCTGGCGGGGCTGCTGTTCAACGTTGCAGTACTGGTGTACTGCATGGGGCCACGCGACCTGTCGGTGGACGTCGATAACTGGTGCGAAGTATCCGAGTCCAGCGACAGCGATTTGCGCCGGCGCGCGGCGGGGCGGTTGCTGCGTGGAGAGGAAGCGCCGCAGGATCCGGAGGACTGTGCGCAGCGGCTGGCCGAGGCTGTTCTGGTGGAGGCCAACGAACGCCTGTTTGCGGTGCTGTTCTGGTTTATCCTGCTTGGTCCGCTGGGCGCGGTGCTGTATCGCAGTGCGGCGGTTCTGTACCGGCAGCGCCGCGAAGAAAACGAGTTCGGCAACAGTGTTGCCTGGCTGCACGCGGTGCTGGTCTGGTTGCCGGCCCGGCTGGTGGCGCTGGGCTATGCACTGAGCGGTCATTTCGATGCGGCGATGGAAGGCTGGCGTGCGGCGCACAGCGAGCACCCCAGCGGCAGTGAAGGTTCTGAACGGGTACTGGAAATCACGGGTCTCGGCGCACTGGGATCAGAAGCGGAAGAACCGGCCGCAGCACCCCTGCAGGCACCGGTGCGCGCAGCCATGCGCCTGGTCTGGCGCAACCTGACGATCTGGCTGGTGGTGCTTTCCCTGCTGACCCTGGCCGGCTGGGCGGGTTAGCCTGTTTTCGGTGTGAACCTTCGCGCCGAAGGGCGGCGCTCCTGCAGGTAAGACTTTCGTAGCATAGTCGGGTTATTGCGACGCAGCCGTTTTATTGCCGGTTGGTAAACCGGCCGCAACCCGGCGCAGCGCCGGCAGTTCAAGCCCGAACTGGTCCGCCAGTTGCAGTGCGCGCTGTAACCGGGCCGGTGCGCTGCGGCCCATGCACTGGTGCGCCGGGTCCGCTTCGAAGGCGATCACCACGGCGTCGATCAGCGCCTCTGCATTCAGCGTGCGACCGGCAAGCCGTTCCTGCAGTGCGATGACTTCGAGAGCAATGGCGCGCGCCGTATCCCGGTGCTGTGACCAGAGTTCACCGACGGTACCCCCGGTCTGCAGGCCGGCAATGTTGGTGGTGAGGATATACACGTTTTTACGCACCAGTTCGAACAGCAAGGTGTCATGGTCCGCCACTACCTGCACCGGGATATCGATACTGCCCAGCGCGCTTGCGAGCAGCCCGGCGTGCGGGCCATACGCGGGCGAAGGGATGATGACTTTGCTGTCCCGGCCTTTCTTTTTTTCGAACCAGACCGAGATCACGGTCGGATCGTCATAGCCATGGCGGATCCAGTCAGCCGGCAGTAACTCGTTTTGCAACAGCACCAGTCGGTCCCGCCAGCCGGCCGGGATGTCGTCCAGCGCCGTGTGCAGATCCTGTTCGGCTACCGCCAGCAGCACCATTTCGGGTGCCGGAACCTGTGTGAAAATTTCGGTAACCGGCACCGTGCGTGTAACCGGGTACACGGGGTGGCCGGAACGCAGGAAGCCGCGCGCAAACACGCTGCCCATTTCCCCGATACCGATAACAACGACTGGCGATGGCACAGGATTTCCCTCGATTCGATGCAGACGCGGAGTATAGCGTGCCGGTTTGCGGCTGCCAGTCCGGCCGCATTTATCGGCCCGCCGGCCGGGTGACATACCAGGTGGTATGTGCTAGTTTTCAGGGTACAGGGGGGGCAATTTGTCCTGAATCAACCGGTTGCAGTCAATGAATAATGAGCAGAACGATTTTCGCGAGGCCTTCAGGGGGACGTTCTCCGGGATTTTGCGCTGGGAACAGCTCGACGAGCTGTGGCAGCGGGTGCGCGACGACGCGGCCGGCGCCTGGTACCTGTATGCCGTGGGCGAGGAGCCGCCGGTAGAAACGGTTTCAGAAACGGAAGTGGTCCATTTTATTGAACAAATGGACGAGCTGTTGCGCAAGGAACACGAAGAGGACTACTGTGGCATCGTCTACGTGGACGACACCCGCGCGCCTAGTTTCGTGAAAATTTTTGACCCCAATAACCTGGGCGTTTCCTGCGGTTACAGTGATAACCCGCCGTTGCCCGGCTGGATCCTCTCCAAGCTGCCGCCAGTCGATCTGCAAGCGCCGATGCCGCAGCCGGGGAATCGGCGTCGTTGGTGGCAGCGATTGTTTGCCAGTTGATTTGACGTGTCATTTCATTACCCCCAGTAGAAACAGTTCGTAAATAATCAGTGCCGCGTAGACCGGAACCAGGATCTGCAGGATGTGCCGGCCGCTGGTGACCTTCAGTAGCCGGAAGTGGGAATGCATCAGCAGGAACACGATGCCGATGGCCGTCATGGTGACCTTGGTGACAACAAAAACGGCATCGCTGGTTTCCAGCAGGCGCGCCATCAGCAGGTTGGCTTCATAGGCGCCGCGGTTCAACAGCGTCAGGGTCAGCAGGGCATCCAGGCAGCTCAGCAGCAGCACGGCCAGACCCGTGAACACCAGGCTGGGTTTGTACCAGTCGAGGTAGTAGCTGTGGCCGTCCCGGCGTGCCGTGCGCCGGCGGCCGCGCCCCTGCAGGCCGCAATAGGTCAGCGTGCGCCAGCTGTGGCGGCGCCGGTCCTGGCCGTTTCTGCGTTCAGGGGCGGAATCGTCTTCCGCGTCGAGTACAATGGAGTTTGTCTGGCTTCTCATGGGCCCTTTTCCACGACGGTACAGCCTGATATAGAGCAATTGGCATGCCGGATCAGTTGGTCTGTTATAACTCAATGGCTTACAGGCAGGGGACGTGTGCCGAGCTGATTTTGTGTAAATTATTTCGACTGGCTGGTGCACTGTCTGGTTGAACGAATATGAAAATTTTACTTGTATTACAATCAGTAACGGATCTGTGTCAGCGGGAATGTGCACCTCACAGCGTTAAGTAAACCGACGGATTCGTACGACCGGGCGCAGCCTCAGCGGGGCAGCCAGGCGGTGCCGGCAGGGGTTTCCAGTTCGATGAGACGGTGGCCGTAGAGCTGTTCCAGCAGCGCGGTCTGCAGTATCTCCTGCGCAGTGCCGGCGCGTGTTTCACCATCTCCCAGCAGCAGCAGAACGTGGTCAGCGTAACGGGCCGCAAGGTTGATGTCGTGCAACACCATGAATACCGCCTTGTGCTGGTCCCGGCATTCGTCCCGCAGGAGATCCAGGATGTCCAGCTGGTGGTGCAGGTCCAGGTGGTTGGTCGGTTCATCCAGGAACAGCAGGTCGGTCTGCTGGGTCAGCAGGGTGGCGATGGCAACCCGCTGGCGTTCTCCGCCGGACAGGGTCTGGACATTGCGTTGCGCGAATCGGCGCAGCCCAAGCCGGTCCAGGATCCGGTTGGCGATGTCGTGGTCCGTCGCACTTTCCCACTGCCAGTTGTGCAGGTAGGGATGGCGGCCCTGCAGCACGGTTTCCAGCACACTGGCGGGAAAAGGGTCTTTGTTGTCCTGGAACAACAGGCCCAGCCGGCGGGCGATGTGCGTGCGTGTCAGTTGCTGCAGTGGCGTACCGCCGAGTTTGATGTGGCCGGCCGCGGGTGCGCGCAGGCCGGCCAGTGTGTGCAGCAGGGTGGTCTTGCCGCTGCCGTTTCGGCCCAGCAGGCACCAGCACTGGCCGGCCTGGATATCCAGGTCGAGACCGCGTGCGACATCGACCTGGCCGATCCGCACATCGACGCCGCGACAATGGAGCAGCTGCTCAGGCATGCGGGCTCCGCTGCGAGCGGTACAGCAGGAGCAGGAACAGCGGTACGCCGAGCAGGGCGGTCAGCACCCCGACCGGTAACTGGCGGGGTGCCACCAGCAGCCGCGACAGGCCGTCCGCAACCAGCAGCAGCGTACCGCCCAGCAATACCACGCCGGGGATCAGGGCGCGGTGGTCACGGGCACCGGCCAGGCGCAGCAGGTGTGGTGCGATCAGCCCGACAAAACCGATGTTGCCGGCCTGGGTGACCGCGGTCGCGGTCGCCAGGGAGGCGAGGACATAGATCGTTGTGCGCAGCCGGCCGGTCTCCACCCCCAGTGCCGCGGCACGCAGTTCGCCACCCGCCAGCAGGTTGAGCGAAGGTGCAAGCAGCAGGGCGGATACGCCGACCCCGGCCAGCACCAGGCTGCCCGGCAGCGGCGTGCGCGCGGCACTGAGATCGCCCATCAGCCAGAACAGCATGCCCTGCACCTGTACCCCGGGGCTGAGAGCCAGCAGCAGGCTGATGATGGCGCCCCAGCCGGCGGCCAGCACCACGCCGGTCAGCAGCAGGCGGGTGGTGTCCCAGTTTCCCTTGCCGTGTGCGAGGGAAAACACCAGCAGCGTGGAAAACAGTGCGCCGCCAAAGGCAAAGGATTGCAGCAGCAGGGCGCCGGCCCCGGCCAGGATGGCCACCAGGGCGCCTACCGAGGCGCCGCCGGATACGCCCAGGATGTAGGGGTCGGCCAGCGGGTTGCGCAGCAGGACCTGCATCATGGCGCCGGCGACGCCGAGCAGGGCGCCGGTAACAAAAGCGCTGGCCGTGCGCGGCCAGCGCAGCTCCCAGAATACCTGTCCCTGCAGTGACGCGGGCTGCTGGATGGCATCGACGATCGACAGGTGGACCGGGCCGGTTGTCAGGCTGAACCAGCCGCCCAGCAAGGTCGCAGCGCCCAGTACCAACAGCAGCGGGAGGGTGCGAGCCTGGTGCATCTTCGACATGCGATGGCCGGGTGCTAGCGCAGGCTGGTCACGGGCCAGCCCCGGCTGCGGGCGTGAGCCGCCAGCTTGTCGTCGGGATCGACGGCAACCGGGTGATCGACCCGTTCCAGCAGCGGCAGGTCATTGTGGGAATCGCTGTAGAACCAGCTGCCTTCCAAGCTCTGTTGCTCGCGTTCGAGCCATTGCTGCAGCCGTTCCACCTTGCCGTGCTGGAAGCAGGGTATACCGCTGACTTCGCCGGTGTATTCGCCGTCGATCATTTCCACTTCGGTTGCCAGCAGCTGGTCAACCCCGTAACGCCGGGCGATGGGCTCGGTGATAAACCGGTTGGTGGCGGTGATGATCAGTAACTGATCCCCCTGTGCGCGATGCTGCTCCAGCAGCGCGTGCGCGCGTGGCAGCAGAATGGGATCGATTTTTTCAGCCAGGTACTGTTCGCGCCATTGCTCCAGCCTGGCACGGCTGTGGGTCGCCAGCGGTTTTAGCTGGAAGCGTAGAAATTCTTTGATATCCAGCGATCCTTCGAGATATTGATCGTAAAAGCGCTGATTTTCGGATTCATAGTGTTCGCCATCGACAATACCGTGTTCCGCCAGAAAACAACCCCACAGGTAGTCACTGTCACCGTCCAGCAGGGTGTTGTCCAGGTCAAAAAGAGCTAAGGCCATGATTTGTAATTGCTATCCGACGGGTTGGCGCTCCAGCATAGCGGTCTGGCTGAAAAAGGTAAATCAGGGTTCGCTGATTTGCGACTTTCAGTGCCCTGTGTACAATGAATACATCGCGTCCAATAGATTGTTATGCTTGCAAGTGATTGATTCAGATGGTTATAGGCCCAATGTGGGCATCATCCTCACCCGCCCCGACGGGCAGCTGTTATGGGCGCGTCGTATTCGGCAAGATGCCTGGCAATTCCCGCAGGGTGGCATTCGGCCGAAGGAAACGCCGGAACAGGCCATGTACCGCGAGCTGGAAGAGGAGATCGGCCTGGAACCCAGGCACGTGGATGTGCTGGGCTCGACCCGTGGCTGGCTGCGTTACCGGTTGCCGGAGCGTTTTATCCGCCGTCACCAGAAACCGGTCTGCGTAGGCCAGAAGCAGGTGTGGTTCATGCTGCGCCTGGTGGGGGAAGAGCGTTTCGTGCGCCTGGATCTCAGTTCGCGGCCCGAGTTCGATAACTGGCGCTGGGTCGATTACTGGCACCCGCTCAGTGAAGTGGTCTCGTTCAAACGCACCGTCTACAAAAAGGCGCTCAAGGAGCTCGCGCCGCTGGTATTTCCACAAGAGCCGCACTCATCCGCTAGCTAACCCGGGGCAGGGCAACCCACCCCGCCGGAAACGGACACCGACAGTTGCTGGACACCCTGCGCAGAACCATACAGGAAGTCAATCGCGCGCCGGACCTCGCACGGGCGTTGTCGATCATCGTCACCCGTGTCAAGCAGGCGATGGTGGTGGACGTGTGCTCCGTGTACCTGGTCGATAACGAGCGCCGCCAGTATGTGCTGATGGCGACGGATGGTTACAACCGGGACGCGCTCGGCGCCGTGCGCCTGGATTTCGGCCGCGGCCTGGTCGGTGAAGTCGCGCGCCGCGCGGAATCCCTGAACCTCGACAATGCGGCGGATCATCCTGCCTACGTGTTTACCAGCGAAATCGGCGAAGAACCGTTCCACGGTTTCCTGGGCGTGCCGATCATTCAGCACCGCAACGTGCTGGGTGTGCTGGTGGTGCGCCAGCGCGAGCGGCGCTGCTTTGCTGAACAGGAAGAAACCTTCCTGTTCACGCTGGCCGCCCAACTGGCCGGTGCTATCAGCCATGCCGGGGCCAGTGGCGACATCGATCGCCTGTTGCAGGATTCGCGGGAATCGCGCTATGCCCTGAAGGGCGTTTCCGGCACACCGGGTGCTGCGGTAGGACATGCCTGCGTGGTGTATCCGCTGGCCAATCTCGAGGCCATTCCGGATCGCGCTGTGGAGGATGTCGACGCGGAGATTGCCGGGTTCCACGCCGCAGTAGCGGGGGTGGAGCGGGATATGCGCATGATGTCGGCGCGCATGGTGGATACGCTGCCGGTGGAAGATATTGCCCTGTTCGATGCGCTGATACTGATGCTGCGCAGTGAAAACCTGGTGGACGGCACGATCGAAGGTATCCGCGCGGGCAACTGGGCGCCCGGGGCCCTGCGCAACACCATCGCGGAGCACGTCACGGCGTTCGAGGACATGGAGGATCCGTACCTGCGCGAGCGCGCCAGTGATGTGCGCGACCTGGGGCGGCGTATTCTCGAGCGCCTGCAGAGCGTTTCCCCGGTAGCGCGGAGTTTCCCTCCGGACACCATCCTGGTGGGCGAGGAAGTCAGTGCCAGCCAGCTGGCCGAGGTGCCGGTCAGGCAGTTGAAAGGCGTGGTATCCGCACGCGGTTCCAGTGCCTCGCACGTGGCTATCCTGGCGCGTGCGCTGGGTATTCCGGCGGTAATGGGTATCGACGACCTGCCGGTTGCCCGCCTGGACGGACAGGAAATGGTGATCGACGGTTACCAGTCACGCCTGTTTGTGCGTCCTTCAGCCGCCATCCGCCAGGAGTTCCAGCGCCTGCAGCAGGAAGAGGCGGAACTGACTGATGAATTGCAGGCGCTGATCGAACTGCCGTCGGAGACGGTGGATGGCCAGCACCTGCCGCTGTACGCCAATACCGGCCTGCTGACCGATATTACCCCGTCGCTGCGTTGCGGGGCCGAGGGTGTCGGCCTGTACCGCACCGAAATCCCTTTCCTGGTACGCGACCGGTTTCCCGGCGAGGAGGAGCAGCGTCGCACCTACCGACAGGTGCTGGAAGCGTTTGCGCCGGCACCGGTAACGGTACGCACCCTGGATATCGGTGGCGACAAGATGCTGCCGTATTTCCCCGTGGAAGAAGACAACCCCTTTCTCGGCTGGCGCGGTATCCGTATCGCGCTGGACCACCCGGAGATTTTCCTCAGCCAGGTACGCGCCATTCTGCGCGCGGATGTGGGACTGAACAATCTCCAGTTACTGCTGCCCATGATCAGTGGCGTGCGTGAAATCGACAGCGCGCTGGGCCTGATCAGGCGTGCCTATGAAGAGCTGCTGGAGGAGGGGGAGGAACTCGCCTACCCGAAGATCGGCGTGATGATCGAAGTCCCGTCGGCGGTCTACCAGGTGGCGGAGATGGCGAAGCGGGTGGATTTCTTCTCCATCGGGACCAACGACCTGACCCAGTACCTGCTGGCCGTGGACCGGAACAATGCGCAGGTGGCGGAACTCTTCGACGCCCTGCATCCAGCGGTGCTGCGGGCGATACGCCAGGTGGTTGACAGTGCACACACGGTGGACCGGCCGGTCAGTGTGTGTGGTGAGATGGCGGGTGATCCCGCCGCCGCCCTGCTGCTGCTGGGGATGGGGGTCGACTCACTCAGCATGAGTTCGGCCAGCCTGTTGCGGGTCAAATGGGCGGTGCGCAGTTTCCGTATGACGGAGGTCCGCGCCCTGCTGGAAGAGGCCTGGGTGTTCGAGGAAGCCGGCGCGGTACGCGCCCTGTTGCACCGCACGCTGGAGGACGCGGGGCTGGGCGGGCTGGTGCGGGCGGGGCGCTGAGCGCATCCGGCGCTCCTGCAGGGGATGGATAACCGATACCGCCGTGCAGGAACCCTCTCCTGCCCGGGTGGCCGGGTATCAACGACGTCGTTTCAGCCAGATCCAGGTGCCGGACAGGGACAGCAGAACCAGCAACAGCGCCGCTGCATCGAACACCCAGGGACCCAGCCAGCCAAAGAAACGCCCGCTGTGCAGGTCCAGCAGGACGCGCTCGACCGGTAGCACCTCGCCGCGAAAATGATTTTGCAGCGCGGCTTTCAGCCGCGGGTCGAGCAGGCCGGGGGTGGCCCAGTGCATGCCGGTGGGTTCCCCGTCCCGGCGCGACCAGTGCAGGAACTCGGCATCGGGCTGGTAATAGTCCAGGCTGGTGCGCACGATCACCGCGCCATCGGCATCGGTGCCGATACGGTCGATCCCGGCCGGAATGCCGTCGCTGCGTTGCAGCAGGTCAACCCGTTCTCCGCGCAGTGTCAACAGGAGGATGCTGTCGCTTACGGCCACCACGAACAGTTCGTTGTTGCGGATGGCGCCGGCCAGTTGCCGGTAGTTGCCCTCGATCTCGCGGCGGTTCAGGTACAGGTGTTCGCCCATCAGGGTGATGTATCGATCCCCTACCGTAAACGAGAGCAGTTCCTGCGGCGCCCGGATGCCGTACCAGTCCAGTACCCAGTCGGACTGCACGTGCCGGCTGTCGAAACGAAAGTCTTCGGTATGGTTCAGCAGCAGTCCGGTGACCGCGATCACCAGCGTGAACAGAGCCGCGCTGACACCCATATAGCGGTGCCATACATAGAAGGAACGCAGCTTGAAACGCTGTTTTCTACGGTGGTGGCGCGACATCCGCTTTGCTCGTTTCAGCGTCCAGGTACAGGGCCAGGCGGGCCAGTTTTTTCATGGCGCGTACCGACAGGGTGGCGCCGGAAATGCCGTCGATGGTGCGATCAAGATGACCTTTGTCATCGAGCCCGGCATCCTGGAACTGGTCGGTAAAAAACGGATGACGAATTTCCTCGCCGCGACTCTCACGAAAAGTCAGTACCCGGATTTTTTCCAGGCGCCCGTCATTGACGACCACTCCCACGGTAATGGGCTGTTCCTTGCCGACTTCCTCCAGTATCCAGGCGCTGCGCCGGTCGCGCCGCCAGTAGCGAACGCGCAGGCTGGGGTAGCGGTGCCCCAGTAACTGTTGTACGGTTTTTTTTCGTTCCCCGGTCAGCCAGACTACCGAGGGTTCCGGGACCTCACCCGCAAAGACATCGGCCAGGAACGCGTCGGGTTCCTGGTAGGTACCGCGTGCCGGTATACCCGTGCTTAGGGGTAGCAGCAACAGTAGAAGCGCAAGTCTTTTGAGCATGTGTCCGTCTGCCGGGGCAGGTTCCTGGAAAAAGCAGGGGGCGCTACTGCGCCCCGTGCCGGTATTGTGCCCCAGCGGGGCCTGGTAAAACAGCCTGGCCTGCTTCTCACCAGGTTCCTGCTGCGGCGGTGCCATGCCGTGTGATGGCAGGCGTTCACTCGGTCGGGCTGCTCGACATCGTGTCGACTATGCCTGCGCGGCCCTCGGTCGCGAACCCCTGCCATCACACGACCTGTCACCGCCTCGCTATGGAACACGGTGAGAAATGCGGGCTAGAACTGGTAACCAACACCCAGGTTAAAGCCGTTGTCATTCTTGTTGCCACCTTCATTGTCCTGCTGTTGCAGGTCGGCCTTCAGGACGACATCGGGGTGTGGCCAGTAGTTTACGCCGACATTGAGCTGTTTCTTTTCGCTGTCGAAGTTACTGTCCCCGGCCTGGTTGTCCCACTGGTTGTAGCGGGCAAATACGCCTACACTCTGGTCGAAGAGGGAAAACTTGTAGGACGGTTCGACATAGAAGCCTTCCTGTTTGTCGGCGCCCACGGACTCGGGTCCGCTGCCGTCCAGGTCCCACATGGCGTACAGGGCGCGTAAACCGACAGGACCCCGCTGGATATCGGCATGCGCTTCGTACAGCCAGGCGTCACCGGCATTCGGGTCGTTGCTCTGGGTCACGTCCTGCTGGTATTGCACGCTGGCTGCCAGCTCTACACCCGGTATGCCGGTCCATTTGATGCGTGCCGTGGAAGCGAGATCGTTGGCATCGGCTTCACTGGTTTTCTGTCGGCCATTGCGCACCGCGTAGTTTTTGCCTGCGTTGGTATCCAGTCCTTCGTGAACGGCGAAATCGTAGCTCCAGCCGGGTGCGATTTCACCCTTCAGTCCGGCACCACCTACCCACCAGGTGGTTGGGATAATATTTTTCTCAACCGGATTGCGTTCCACACCGTAGAACGTTGCCGGTTCGTGGGTTTCATTCAAAATA
>DRQL01000289.1 GCA_011371465.1 Gammaproteobacteria bacterium
ATCGGCCAGCGGGTGGTTGGCCAGGAAGAAGCCGTCAAGGCGGTTTCCAATGCCATCCGCCGCTCGCGAGCCGGTCTGTCCGATCCGGCGCGCCCCAACGGTTCGTTCCTGTTCCTGGGTCCCACCGGCGTGGGCAAGACCGAGCTGACCAAGGCGCTGGCTGAATTCCTGTTCGATACGGAAGAAGCCATGGTACGCATCGATATGTCCGAGTTTATGGAAAAACACTCGGTGGCACGCCTGATCGGTGCGCCCCCCGGCTATGTCGGCTACGAGGAGGGGGGCTACCTGACCGAAGCGGTCCGGCGCAAGCCTTACTCGGTGATTCTGATGGACGAGGTTGAAAAGGCGCACCCGGATGTGTTCAATGTGCTGTTGCAGGTACTGGACGATGGTCGACTGACCGATGGCCAGGGACGTACGGTCGATTTCCGTAACACCGTCATCGTCATGACGTCCAACCTGGGCAGCCAGCAGATCCAGGAGCTGGCCGGCGAGGAGAACTATGAGCGCATGAAGCGCGAGGTGATGGAGGTGGTTGGAGGACATTTCCGGCCGGAATTCATCAACCGTATCGACGAAGCGGTGGTTTTCCACCCGCTGGGACGCGAGCAGATCCGTGCCATTGCCAACCTGCAGATCGACTACCTGCGCAAACGGCTGGCGGAACGCGAACTGGGCCTGAAGCTGTCCGACGCGGTACTCGACAAACTCGGGGAGGCCGGTTTCGACCCGGTATACGGGGCGAGGCCGCTCAAGCGGGCCATCCAGCAGCAGCTGGAAAATCCGCTGGCCCAGGAAATCCTGGCCGGGCATTTCCACCCCGGCCAGGTGGTCGAGATCAGCCTGGAAGGCGACCGGCTGCGCTTCACGGCCGGCAGCGAACAGGCCAGTGCTGCCTGAAAAGGCTTGCATTTCAATGGTAAAAGGCGGGCCCAGGCCCGCCTTTTTTTATCGTTGCAGGGTATTTCGGCTTGAAGCCCGCGGGGGTAATCCGTAGTATGGGCCGGTCTTTGGCGTCAGCCAGGCCATAATAAAACAGGAGGAGGAGTAATGGTTCCAAAGAAAGCCCTCTGGGCACTGGTAGTCGGTTCCCTTGCCTTGCTGGCAAACCCTGTGTTTGCTGCGAAGGGGTTCAGCTACAGCTATCTGGATGCCGGTTACGAGTACACCGACATCGACGACAGTGATAATGGCTCTGATTTTAAACTGGGCGCAATCAATGCCTCTTTCGATACCTTCACCTACGTGGCGCTGCGGGCTGGCTACAAGCGGGGCAAGCTGGAGGATCTCCCGAAGAACAACGGGGTAGACAAGGCAGACCCGGACTATACCGAGTTCCAGGCGGGTGCGGCAGGACACTACCCGCTGATGAAGAAACGACTCGATGTGATTGTCGGTGCGAACTGGTTCTACAACAGCATCAACAGCAGTTCCAGGGGTGTTGGTTCCAGGAGTGACGGCGGATACATTATTGACGGTAGCCTCCGGCTCAATGCGCTGAAATGGCTGGAGCTGGAGCTTGGCGGCGAACACCGTTCCGGTGATATGGACGACGATGTTCTGGTGGTCGGGTCGCGCTTCAAGGTCTGGAAAAAGCTGTGGGTCAACCTGAAAACCAAACAGCTGGGCGATAATGACGTCTACTTCGGCGGTATCCGCTGGGATATGTAGTTCACCTCGCCTGCTGAAATCCGTTTTACGAGCCCACCGGCCGACGGCCGGTGGGTTTTTTTATGGCTGTTCATCACCCGATACCCGGAGCAACACCCGGTCCAGCGCCCGACTGCTGAGCACCCGCTTCAATCCGCCAAACAGCCAGGTGGGAATGGTCACGTAATAGCGTGGCGCGGGGCGTTTGCTCTCCAGCGCCCTGCTTACCTTGTCGAGTACGGCTTCCGGCGGCAGGGTAAAGGGCACCGCCGGTCCCTCCTTCAGCAGGCGGTTTTCCATTGCCAGGTAGGCCGCCCGATGGGCGCTGTGTTCGACATCGATGTTCTTTTTATAGGCTGCGAAGGCGTTGGCCCGAAAACGGCTTTCGATCGGGCCGGGTTCGATCAGTATGGCGTGGATATCGGTACCCGCCAGTTCCAGGCGCAGCGTGTCATACAGGCCTTCCAGGGCGTATTTGCTGGCATTGTAGGCACCCCGGTAGGCTAGCGATACAAAGCCCAGCACCGAGCTGTTCTGGATGATGCGGCCCTCACCGGCCTGCCGCATCCAGGGCAGGATCCGGTTGGTCAGTTCCAGCGTGCCGAACACGTTGGTTTCAAACTGGGCGCGGAGTGCCTCGCGCGATAAATCCTCTACGGCGCCTGGTTGTCCGAAACCGGCATTGTTGAACAGCCCGTAGATGCGGTTTTCGCTCAGGTCGGCCAGTTCCTGCACCGCTCGCTGAATGGATTCAGGCCGGTCGAGGTCCAGTTGCAGGCATTCCAGTCCCTCCTGCTGCAGTCGTTCGACGTCCATGCTGCGGCGGGCGCTGGCAATGACCCGATAGCCCCTCTTTTTCAGCCCGTGCGCCACGCAGTAGCCGATGCCGGTTGAACAACCAGTGATAAATACCGTGCTCCCTGAGTTTTTAGACATCATCAAGCATATGAATTAAAAGGGAATAATAGGAAAAACGCGGTGATCCGGTATAGCCATCCGTGCATTCAAGAATCCGCCTGAAACGGCGCTATAGGCGGTATGGATTTCTGACCCGCGTAGCATGGAGTAACAATCAATGGATCTCGCCACCCTCGTCGGACTGCTGGGTGCCTTCGGTATTATCCTTGTCGCCATGATCTTGGGTGGCAGTGTCATCCTCTTTGTCAATGTCCCCTCGCTGCTGATTGTAGTAGTCGGTACCATCTTTGCAGTGCTGATCAAGTTCCCGATGGGGCATTTCCTGGGTGCGCTCAAGATTGCCATGAAGGCGTTCATCAATAAAGCGGAAGACCCCGTCAAGCTGATCGAGGAAGGCGTTCAGCTTGCCAATATCGCCCGCAAGGAGGGCGTGCTGGGCCTGGAAGGGCAGGATATACAGAACGAATTCCTCAAGCGCGGCATACAGCTGTGCGTGGACGGGCACGAACCCGAATTCGTGCGTTCCATGCTGGGCAAGGATATCAACCTGACCATTGAACGCCATGAACGTGGCCAGGCGATTTTCAAGTCCATGGGCGATACCGCGCCTGCCATGGGCATGATCGGTACGCTGATCGGCCTGGTGCAGATGTTATCCGCCATGGATGATCCCAAGTCGATCGGGCCCGCCATGGCAGTCGCGCTGTTGACCACGTTGTACGGCGCCATCATCGCCACGGCTTTCGCCCTGCCGATCGCGGACAAGCTGGCCCTGCGCAGCAAGGAAGAGCGTCTCAACAAGGCCCTGATCCTGGAAACCATCAGCTCTATCCAGGAAGGCCTGAACCCGCGCGTGATGGAAGAACTGCTCAAGACCTACCTGCCGGAAAGCAAGCGCGAAACCGTAGGTGAGCAGGACGCGGCCTGACGGTTGCCCGAACAGCCAACGCGGATCTGACCGGCCATGTCTGACAGTGCCCAAGCCGTAGTCATCGAAGAAGGTCTTCCCGCCTGGGTAATGACCTTCGCCGACCTGATGTCGCTGCTGATGTGTTTTTTCGTGTTGCTGCTGTCGTTTTCGGAAATGGACGTTTCCAAGTACAAGGAAATGGCAGGCTCCATGAAGAACGCTTTCGGGGTGCAGCGCGACATCAAGGTCAAGGAACCTCCCAAGGGTATCAACGTCATCGCGCGGGAATTCAGCCCGGGACGTCCCGAACCCACCATTATGAATGTCATTCGCCAGATGACCACTAATGACCTGCGGGTCAACCTGGACCTCGGCAAGGAGCGACGCCGGCCGGTTCCCACACCTAAAGCGGACCATGAACCGGACCGTGACAAGACCTTCAGGCCGGAAGAAAATGCGCGTAACCAGGCAGACCGGCAGGAAGGCCAGAAAGCCGGCCAGAAGGCGGATCAGAAAGCCGGCAAGGAAAGCGGCCAGCTGGCGCACCTGATGCCGGGCAAGCAGCGCTCCCAGGCAGACGGCCTGACCGAATCACAGAAAAAGGAACTCGCAAAGGCCAAGGCGCTGGCGATTGCCCGGCTGGAGGAAAAACTGAAAGCGGAACAGCAACTGGCCGGGCCTGACGCACAGAAAAAGCAGGGCGTGAATGTCGATCGCAAGGACCTCGAAAAACTGATCGAGGCCGAGGCGGCTGCCAGGAAGCGCAAAAAACTGGAGCAGAGTGCCAAACTGATCAGTGAGGCGCTGGGCAGGGAGATCAAAAACGGCTCCATCGATGTGGAAACCGCCGGTCAGAAAATCATCATCCGGGTGCGCGAAAAGGCCTCGTTCGGGTCCGGGCGTGCAGAACTGAAAGACGCGTTCCGGCCCATACTGGCCAGGGTGGCGAAAATCCTCAAGGGGTCGGAAGGCAAGATCATCATTGCCGGGCACACGGACAATATACCGATTTACACCAAGCGCTTCCGCTCCAACTGGGAGCTGTCATCGGCACGCGCCGTGTCGGTTGCGCACGAAATGATGCTGGCTTCCAGTATCCCCTCCAACCGGTTCCTGATCCAGGGCTTTGCCGATACTGCGCCGGTGGCGAAAAATGATACGGCGGCCAACCGGGCGAAAAACCGCCGCGTGGAAATTATCCTGCAGCAGGGTGACGACAAGGAATCGGCCGATCAGGCGATCAGCGGCAAAAAGACCGGGGCCGGCTTGCCAGGCAAGCCCGTCGCACGGCAAACTGCACCCGGCAAAGCAGCGGCTGCCAGCAGACCCTCTGCACCGGCCGGGCGGGTAAAACAGCCCGTGGCAAAAGCAGCGGGCATCAAGGCCGGCAACACCCGTGTCCGCAGCAAAAAGTCAGCGGCAGGGCCCGCGAAGAAAGCGAAGCCGGTGCTGGGCATCAAGGCCGGCGGGACCAGGTAGTCCAGGGGGCATCATGAGCGACGAACGCAGGGAATATTTTCGCATCGAGGATGAGATCGCCCTCGACTACCGACTCATCGACCGGGACGAGGCCGGCCGGCTGCAGGAAAAAATACAGTCGCGGGTGGTGGACCGTTTTACCGCGGCATCCAGCTTTGCAGCCACCACCCGGCAGATGACCCACGTGATGCACAAGGTGCAAAGCGATTCCCCGGAACTGGCGCGCTGCCTGCAGATGCTCGATCAGAAACTGAACATGATTGCGCAGCTGTTCGTGAGCGAGGAAATGGGTCTCAACGAACAACCGAGCCGCGAGGTCAATCTGAGTGCCGGCGGTGTTGCCTTCCGCGCCCGGCATGAAATCGACGTCGACAGTCTGCTGGAACTGCGGATGGTCCTGTTCCCGTCGCTGGTCGGCATACTGACCGTGAGCCGGGTCATCCACTGCGAACGCATCAACGACGACAACCGGCACTTCCCCTGGCAGATTGCCGTGGTCTATGAACACCTGCGCGAGTCCGACCGCGAACACCTGGTGCGTCATATCATGGCAAAGGAAACGCAGCAGCTGCGCGAAGAGCGCTCCGGAAAGAGCCAGCCCACCCCCCTGTAGGAGCGTCGCCCTCCGGTGCGAAGGTCGCGGCCTGCTTTCGCGGTCAGGGGACCGCTCCTGCCGGAGGTGTCGTGTACCCGACAGCCGCTAGCTGACCGCCTGTTCCTGTTCTTCCTGCTGTTGCAGCTCCCACAGCCGGGCATACAGCCCGTCCTGCCCCAGCAGTTCCTGGTGGCTGCCCTGTTCCACGATACGTCCGTCTTCCATGACCAGGATGCTGTCGGCATCGATGATGGTGGACAGGCGGTGTGCAATGGCCAGCGTGGTATGGTTTTCCGCCGCCGTACGCAGGCTGTCCAGGATGGCCTGCTCGGAATGGCTGTCGAGGCTCGAGGTGGCTTCGTCGAAGACCAGGATCTTCGGGTTCTTGAGGATTGCCCGCGCGATGGCGACGCGCTGTTTTTCCCCGCCGGACAGTTTCAGGCCGCGTTCCCCGACCACCGTATCGTACCCCCTGGGCAGTTTGAGGATGAATTCATGGATGTTGGCGAGCCGGGCAGCCTGTTCGATTTCATCCATACCGGCGCCGGGACGCGCGTAGCCGATGTTGTACTTCAGCGTATCGTTGAACAGCACAGTGTCCTGCGGCACGATGCCGATGGCCGCGCGCAGGCTGTGCTGGGTCACGGCGCGCACGTCCTGGCCGTTGATCAGGATGCGGCCCGAGTCCACGTCATAAAAACGGAACAGCAGGCGTGCCAGCGTGGATTTGCCGGCCCCGCTGGGGCCGACCACGGCTACCTTGTGGCCGGCGGGTATGACAAAGCTGACATCGTGCAGGATCGGCCGCTCCGGGTCATAGGCGAAGCGAACCCGGTCAAAGCGTACTTCACCGGCGCCGACATCCAGCTCAATGGCATCTTCGCGGTCCTCGATCTCCGGCCGGCGTTCCAGTACGTCGAACATCAGTTGCATGTCGGTCAGCGCGTGTTTCAGCTGGCTGTACACGATGCCCAGGAAGTTGAGCGGGATAAACAGCTGCAGCAGGAAGGCGTTGATCAGCACCAGGTCACCCAGCGTCAGGGTGCCGGCGACCACGCCGTCGGCCGCCATTATCATGATGGAGGTGACCCCGACCGCAATGATGGCCGCCTGGCCGACATTCAGCGCTGACAGGGAGGTCTGGCTTTTGACCGCTGCGTCTTCCCATTCCGCCAGGGAAGCGTTGTAGCGTTCCAGTTCGTGCCGTTCGTTACCGAAATACTTGACGGTTTCGTAGTTGATCAGGCTGTCGATGGCCTGGGTATTGGCCAGTGAGTCCGCGGCATTCATTTTGACGCGGTATTTCATGCGCCATTCGGTGATCTTGAAGGTGGCGAAGATGTATACCACCACCGAGGTAAAGGTGATGACCGCAAACCAGACGCTGTAGCGGTCGAGCAGGATGCCGGCGATCAGGGCCACTTCGACAATGATCGGCAGGATGCTGAACACCATGTAGTTCAGCAGCGAGCTGACACTGCGCGTGCCGCGCTCGATATCGCGGGAAATGCCGCCGGTGCGGCGTTCGAGGTGATAGCGCAGCGACAGGCGGTGCAGGTGCTCCAGCACCCGGATCGAGACCTTGCGCATGGCCCCGTGCCGAACCCGGGCAAAAATCGAATCGCGCAACTCGTTGAACAGCGAACTGGCCAGTCGCAGTGCGCCGTAGCCGAGCAGCAGGGCCAGCGGCAGCACCAGCACCCCGTTGTCCTTGTCCAGGGCGTCGACAATGTCTTTGAGCAGCAGCGGGATGCCGACGTTGGCCACCTTGGCCAGGATCAGGAAACCCAGCGCCAGCAGTACCCGCCCGCGGTAGGCCCACAGGAAAGGCACCAGGGATTTCAGGGTTTTTAGGTCAGTAGCGCCCTTTTCGGGCAGTTCGGTCTGGCGTACGTGCATGGGGGGTAATTGTAGCGCGCCGCACGGCGAAGCTCTCTCTCCCTTGCGGGAGAGCCGGCATACGCGGCGGAAATATCGGCAAAGCCGGGCATGGCTGCTATAATCGCGCGCTTTGTACTACTTGCCGGATTCCTGAACCATGCCGATCTACGAGTACCGATGTGCCGAATGCGGGCACGAGCTGGAAAAGCTGCAAAAAATCAGCGATGCGCCGCTCACCGAGTGCCCGGCCTGTGGAAAACCCGCGTTACAGAAACTGGTCTCCGCTGCCGGTTTCCGCCTCAAGGGCGGGGGCTGGTACGAAACCGATTTCAAGAGCGGGGAAAAGAAGAATATCGCCAAGGCGGATTCAAAGAGCAAGACCGATACCGGCAGCAAGCCGGCTTCCAAACCCTCTTCAACGAGTGGTAAAAAGACCGGCTAGTCCGTTCCTGCTGCCCCTGCCCGGAGTTACCTGAATACCCATGCGTACACACTATTGCGGTGAACTGAACACCAGCCAGCTCGACCAGGAAGTAACCCTGGTAGGCTGGGCGCACCGTCGCCGTGACCACGGCGGCGTGATCTTTATCGACCTGCGCGACCGGGAAGGGCGTGTGCAGGTGGTGTTCGACCCCGACACCGAGGCTACCTTCGCCACCGCAGAGCGGGTGCGCAGCGAGTTCGTGCTGCAGGTCACCGGGCGGGTTCGCCACCGCCCGGAAGGCACCACCAACCCGGAGCTAATGACCGGTGAAATCGAGGTGCTGGGCAAGGAGCTTACGATCCTCAACAGTGCCGAGACACCGCCGTTCCACCTCGATGACGACAGCGTATCGGAAGAACACCGCCTGCGTTACCGCTACATCGACCTGCGCCGCCCGGAAATGCTGGAACGCATCCGCCTGCGCGCACGCATTACCCGGGAGTTACGGGCCTACCTGGATGAGAATGGTTTCCTGGATATCGAAACGCCGATACTGACCCGCGCCACGCCGGAAGGCGCGCGCGATTACCTGGTGCCCAGCCGCACCCACCCCGGCGAGTTCTTTGCCCTGCCGCAGTCGCC
>DRQL01000290.1 GCA_011371465.1 Gammaproteobacteria bacterium
CTGGTCAGCAAGCAGCGAGCGGGCGGAACAGCTGCTGCAGATGAATGAAACGGAATTCCGGACTGAACTGGCTGAGGCCTTTGAATTTCGCCTGGGTGAGGTAACCGCCTGTGGCGAACGGGTACTGTTTCCCCTGCAGCGCCAGTATGCGGAACGCTATGTGGCCCCGCGTATCGCCCTGGTCGGCGACGCCTCCCATGTCATTCACCCGCTGGCCGGGCAGGGTGTGAACCTGGGGTTGAAGGATGTCACCGAGCTTGCGAGCGTCCTTGCGGATGCGCGCCGGCGTGAGCGCGACATTGGCTCGTTGCCGGTATTGCGGCGCTACGAACGCGCCCGCAAGGGCGACAATATGGCCATGATGCTGGCCATGGACGGTTTCAAACACCTGTTTGGCAGTTCGTTTGCCCCACTGCGCCAGATACGCAATCTCGGCCTGAACCTGGTCGACGCCGCGCAGCCGCTCAAGAACCGGATCATGCGTTCTGCAATGGGGCTCTAGCCCGGGTTTCCAGTAACTTTAAATATGCAAGTATCATGGTTTGCGCTACACTGCGCGCATGAGTGGACCGACCCCGGAAAGAGAAAAACCGCCTGGCTGCAAGCGTTCAGCCTGTGGTGTGGCCAGTACCCTCGACCTGCTGGGCGACAAGTGGACCCTGCTGGTGGTGCGTGACCTGCTGCTGGGCAAACGCACCTACAGCGAGTTTCAGAAATCCCCGGAAGGGATCCCCACCAATATCCTTGCCGAACGGCTGCGGCGCCTGCAGCAGGCGGGCATTATTGAGAAAACGCGGTACCAGGACCGTCCGGTGCGCTATGCCTATACGCTCACCGACAAGGGTCGTGACCTCGGGCCGGTGCTGCGCAGCATGGTGGTCTGGGCGAACAAGTATATTCCGGGTACTTTTACCCTGGAGGAAGTGGACGCCATGATCGAGCAGGGGGGCAGGGATGCATGAAGATTACTGAAATCAATATCTACCCGGTCAAATCCACGCGGCACATTGCGCTGACGGAAAGCGAAGTGCTGCCGCGGGGTCTGCCCTGGGACCGGCGCTGGATGCTGGTCGATGAACAGGGAAAATTCATCACCGCGCGCCAGCACCCGACGCTGGCGATGGTGGAAACCCGCTTTGCCGACGATGTATTGCAGGTCAGCGTGGCGGACCGCACGCCGCTGCAGCTGCCTTTGCAGGCACCGGTCGGGCAACCGCGCAAGGTCACGATATGGAAGGATCAGTGCGATGCCGTGCCGGTCAGCGCGGAAGCGGATGCCTGGTTTTCGGATTACCTGGGCCTACGCTGCCAGCTGGTGCGGATGACGGATGAACTGGTGCGGGGCGTGGACCTGCATTTCGGGCAGCCCGGTGACGAGGTCAGCTTTGCCGATGGCTTCCCGATGTTGCTGATCAGCGAAGCCTCTCTGGAGGATCTCAACCGCCGGCTGGAGACGCCCGTGTCCATGCGCCGCTTCCGGCCCAACCTGGTGGTGGATGGCGAGCAGCCTTACGCGGAAGACCGCTGGAAGCGACTGCGCATCGGCGAAGTCGAGTTCGAGGGCGTGAAAAACTGTTCGCGCTGTGTGTTCACCACTATCGACCCGGATACCGGCCGCAAAAGCCCGGACAAGGAACCCCTGCGTACCCTGAGCGGCTACCGGCGTCGCCCGGAGGGGGGCGTGTTTTTTGGCCAGAACCTGATTCCGCGCAGCGGGGGGGTAATCCATGTCGGGGATGCGGTCGAGGTTTGCGGGTAACGGCAAACTGATCGATGGTTTCCATCCCGTCTCCACATCCCCCCTGTAGGAGCGGTCTCCTGACCTCGAAATGCTGGTTGTTGCCCGTTTCGCGGTCAGGAGACCGCTCCTACGGAGGGAAGCGATCAGTTATTTACCTGTTTTGGCTTGCAAAGTTTTCCGGCTTGGCGGCATCCGGCCGGCAGGGTATAGTCTGCGCTCGATCTCGTACTGCTGCGGGAGAGGATTGGCGCGAAGAGGTGTTCGCAGCCGGTCGCCGAAGGCGCAACTCGCTCGGAATCGCTCAGGCAAAAGGACCGTAGCAGCAGGCCTGGACTCGTTTCAGACCGGATGGACTCTGGAGAGCGGCCGGGTGGTAATCCGGCCCACCGAAGGGGAAGGCACGTTTTTCGTGCCCACACTCTCAGGTTACCGGACAGAGGAGCGACGGTTTTTTTGAGCCGTCGCCCTGCCTGCTTCCGGGTGACGCAAAACGCAACGTTTTCGTGGTACAGAGTCACTATGGGTAACAAGACCCCGCTGTTCGAAACACACAAGGCGCTCGGCGCCAGGCTGGTGGACTTTGCCGGCTGGGACATGCCCATCCACTACGGTTCACAGCTGGAAGAGCACCACACCGTGCGTCGGGATGCCGGCATGTTCGATGTTTCACACATGACCGTGGTGGACCTGATCGGGGCGCAGGCCCGTTCTTTCCTGCGTCACCTGCTGGCCAATAATATCGACAGGCTGCAGGACGAGGGCAAGGCCCTCTACAGTTGCATGCTCAACGAGCAGGGCGGTGTGATCGACGATCTGATCGTGTATTTCATGCACGAAAGCTGGTTTCGCCTGGTGGTGAATTCCGCTACCCGCGACAAGGATCTGGACTGGATCAACGCGCAGGCCGGACCTTTCGACATCGATGTGATTGAACAGCCGGAACTGGCCATGATCGCCGTGCAGGGACCCCATGCGCGCGACAGGGTGCTGTCGGTGCTGGACGAGCCCGCCCGCCAGTCCGCCGCCGACCTGAAGCTGTTTTTCGGCATCGAACACGGCGACTGGTTCATTGCCCGTACCGGGTATACCGGGGAAGACGGGTTCGAAATCATGTTGCCGGGCACGGAGGCGGTGGCCTTCTGGAATGCGCTCAGCGAGGCGGGGGTGGCCCCGTGCGGCCTGGGCTGCCGGGATACCCTGCGCCTGGAAGCCGGCATGAACCTGTACGGTACGGACATGGACGAATCGGTCAGCCCGCTGGTCTCCGGCCTGGGCTGGACGGTGGGCTGGGAACCGGCCGAGCGGAACTTTATCGGCCGGGATGCGCTGGAGCGTGAACGCGACGCCGGGCCGCGGCAAAAACTGGTGGGGCTGTTGCTGGAAGACAAGGGCGTACTGCGCAATCACCAGAAGGTGATCACGGACCGGGGCGGGCAGGGCGAAATCACCAGCGGCAGTTTTTCACCGACGCTGGGCCGTTCCATCGCGCTGGCGAGAGTGCCCGTGGACACGGGTTCGCATTGCCAGGTCGAAGTCCGCGGCAGGCTGCTGGCCGCGCGCGTGGTCAAACCGCCGTTTGCACGCAACGGCAAGGCGCAAATCGAACTGGACTAGATGACAAGGGGAATCGGTTATGAGTGAATTACCGGGCGATCTGAAATACAGCAAAAGCCACGAGTGGGTGCGCGTAAACGACGACGGTACCGTGACCGTCGGTATCACCGATCACGCCCAGGAACAGCTGGGTGACATGGTCTACGTGGAAGTGCCGGAGCAGGGCCGCGAACTGGAAGCGGAAGAAGCCTGTGCCGTGGTTGAATCGGTCAAGGCGGCATCCGACGTGTACACACCGCTGGCCGGCACCGTCGTGGAGGTCAACGAGGCACTGACCGATGCGCCCGAAACGGTTAACCAGGATGCCTACGGCGCCGGCTGGCTGATGAAGCTTAAACCGGCGTCGCCCGATGCCCTGGATGGTTTGATGGATCCGGATGCCTACCAGGCGTTTATTGACGCCGAGTGAGCGACGTCGTGGGGCGGTTCTTTTTGACATTGTCGGATTACGCTGCGCTAATCCGACCTACGTGACGAATGAACGGACCAGTATCCGTAGGTCGGGTTAGCGCAGCGTAACCCGACAAGGCACAGGATATCGGAAAACCCGAACAGGTAACCGGCGTACGTCAGAATGACGGAAAATGAATGAATCCGGGGTTCAACAATGAATTCACCGACATCATGCAGGTCGGATTAGCGCAGCGTAATCCGACAAGACACAGGACTCTGAAGAAAGTAACAGGTAACCGCAGTCTATGCCCTTCATACCCCACACTGAAAACGACATACGCAGGATGCTGGACAGCATCGGTGTGTCTTCGATCGACCAGTTGTTCGACGAGATTCCGGCCGGGCTGCGCAGCGAGACGATGGATCGGGTTCCGGAAGCGCTGACCGAGCACGAGGTCAGTCGCCTGATGAGTCAGCGCGCTGCCCGGGACGGGCAACCGCTGTGTTTTATCGGTGCTGGAGCCTACGAGCACCATATCCCGGCCGCCGTGTGGGAACTGACCACCCGTGGCGAGTTTTACAGTGCCTATACACCCTACCAGGCCGAGGCCAGCCAGGGCACCCTGCAGCTGATCTACGAGTTCCAGAGCATGATGACGGCGCTGCTGGACATGGAGGTTGCCAATGCCTCCCTGTATGACGGCGCCTCGGCGCTGGCCGAGGCGGTATTGATGGCAATACGCGCCAACCGCAAGTCGAAAGCACGACGCATCCTGATGCCGACCGCGGTACATCCTGCCTATCGCCAGACCACGCACAGTATCGTTAATAACCAGCACATCGAACTGGTGGAAGTGCCGTACGACGAACAGGGCGGTCACACCGCCCCGGAGCGTCTTGCGCAGCACGAGGGCGAAGACATTGCCGCGGTGGTGATTGCGCAGCCCAATTTCTTTGGCGTGCTGGAAGAGGTGGACGCCCTGACCGACTGGGCGCATGCCAACGGTGCCCTGGTGATTGCCGTGGTCAACCCGGTGGCCATGGCACTGCTGAAGCCACCGGGGCAGTGGGGAGAAAAAGGCGCGGATATCGTGGTCGGGGAAGGCCAGCCGCTGGGTGTGCCGCTTTCTTCCGGTGGGCCTTACTTTGGCTTTATGTGCAGCAAGCAACAGTATGTGCGGCAGATGCCCGGGCGTATCGTCGGTCGCACGGTCGACCGTGACGGCCGCACCGGCTACACCTTGACACTGCAGGCACGCGAGCAGCACATCCGGCGGTCAAAGGCGACCTCGAACATCTGTACCAACCAGGGCCTGCTGGTCACGGCCGCGACCATTCACATGGCGCTGCTTGGCGGCGAGGGTCTGCGCCGCGTGGCCCGGGCCAGCCATGCCAACACCCGCAAGCTGGTTGCAAAGCTCACCGGCGAACATATCCGCCTGCGTTTTGACCGGCCGTATTTTCACGAGGCGGTGTTGAGCAGCGCGCTGCCGCTGCAGCGCCTGTTGCGACCGTTGTACGCACATAACCTGCAGCCCGGCTATGTGCTGACGGAAGCCTACCCGGAGCTGGGTGAGTCCATGCTGGTATGCGCCACGGAAACCAAAAGCGACGCGGACCTGGAGCTCTACAGGAGCCACCTGGAGCGCGTGATTGAAAAGCAGACAACGGCGGGTTGTCCGGTTCAACCAAAGATGGCGTAGCCCATCGAGTACGTTTGAGGAGAAGGGTAATGGCGACGATTACACTGCAGGACAATGAAATTCATACCAACGGCGAACTGCCCGAAGTCGGCAGCAAGGCGCCGGACTTTCACCTGGTGGACGGCACGCTTGCGGACAGGCGCCTGTCCGACTACGCAGGCAAGAAAAAACTGCTGAGCATTGTGCCGAGCCTGGATACCGGGGTCTGTGCGGCCTCCAGCATCATGTTCAACAAGTCGGCGACAGAAAACGACGACACGGTCATCCTGGTGATCTCCGCGGATCTGCCGTTTGCGCAGGAGCGTTTCTGCAAGGCGGAAGGGGTGGACAAGGTGGTGCCGCTGTCCATGATGCGTTCGCGCAATTTCGCCAAGGACTACGGTGTGCTGATCGAAGACGGCCCGCTGGCCGGGATTACCGCGCGCGCGATCGTCGTGATCGATGCGGACGACAAGGTGGTTTACACCGAACTGGTCCCCGAGATTGCCCAGGAGCCGGATTACAACAAGGCGCTGGCCGCATTGAAAGCGTGTTAGTGGCTTTCGCGGTCAGGAGACCGCTCCTGCGGGTTGTTGTGAGATTTCTGTAGGAGCGCCGTCCTTCGGCGCGAAGGGTTGGGGCGGCTTTCGCGGTCAGGGGACCGCTCCTGCGGGTTAATGCGGAGCCCCTGCGTTCCATGATAGACCGGGCCTGGCCCGGTGCATTGAAATTAACGTTTATTCGAGGAAAGCCTGATCCGGGTTTGCATATGCTGATTTTTGAACATTCACAAAGTGGTCGGCGTGCCACTGCCCAGGCGCCGGTTGATGAAGCGGTGGTTGATGATCTGCCCGCGGAACTATTGCGTGATGATGTCCCGGCATTGCCGGAAGTGTCGGAAATGCAGGTGGTGCGCCACTACACTCGCCTGTCGCAGAAGAACTTTTCCATCGATACCGAGTTCTACCCGCTGGGTTCCTGCACCATGAAGTACAATCCGCGTGCCTGCAATACACTGGCGATGCTGCCCGGTTTCCTTGCGCACCACCCGCTGGCGCCGGCCAGTGAGGGGCAGGGTGTACTGGCCTGCCTGTATGACCTGCAGGAAATGCTCAAGGGCGTGACCGGCATGCAGGCCGTTTCGCTGGCGCCGGCGGCCGGCGCCCAGGGTGAGTTTGCCGGTGTGGCCATGATCCGCGCCTATCACGATGCGCGTGGTGACGCTGAGCGGGACGAGATCCTGGTGCCCGATGCCGCGCACGGCACCAACCCGGCCACGGCGACCATGTGCGGTTACAAGGTGCACGAGATACCGACCGGGGCAGATGGTGACGTCGACGTCGATGCCCTGCGCGCGGCCGTCGGGCCGCGTACTGCCGGCATTATGCTGACCAATCCATCGACGCTGGGGGTGTTCGAGCGCCGTATCGAGGAAATCGCCGGCATCGTGCACAATGCCGGCGGCCTGCTGTACTACGACGGGGCCAACCTGAATGCCATACTCGGCAAGGTGCGGCCCGGTGATATGGGCTTCGACGTGATTCACATGAACCTGCACAAGACGTTTTCGACGCCGCACGGCGGCGGTGGTCCCGGTGCCGGCCCGGTGGGCGTCAGTGCGCGCCTGGAATCTTTCCTGCCGGTGCCGCTGGTTGCCTTTGACGGCGACGAGTACAGCTGGATTACCGACAGAGAACGTCCGCAGAGTATCGGGCGCCTGTCCGCTTTTGCGGGTAATGTCGGCGTTCTGCTCCGTGCCTACGTGTATGCGCGCATGCTGGGCAGGGAGGGGATGCACCGGGTGGCCGAGTTCGCGACCCTGAATGCAAACTACCTGATGAAGCGCCTGCAGGAGGCCGGTTTTGACCTGGCCTTTCCTGATCGCCGTGCCACCCACGAATTCATCGTGACGTTGAAACGCCAGCAGAAGGAACAGGGTGTCAGCGCCATGGATGTTGCCAAACGGCTGCTGGATTTCGGTTTTCACGCGCCGACTACCTATTTCCCCATGCTGGTTCCCGAGTGCCTGTTGATCGAGCCCACCGAGACCGAGAGTCCCGAAGAGCTGGACGGGTTTGTCGAGGCTATGGCAAAGATACTCGATGAAGCGGAACAGAACCCGGACCACCTGCACGAAGCGCCGCATACCCGGCCGGTGCGGCGTCTGGACGAGGTGCGTGCCGCTCGCGAGCTCGACCTGCGCTGGGTGGCAGGTGGCACCTGAAGAACACGCTGGCAACAGAGTGCGCGCTGGTTGCCCGGCCGGTTATTTACAGGCCGTCGGCAGCAGGGATGCTGCCGTCGAGCGTACAGGGATGTATTCACAGCGCGCCTGTAAATAACCGGCCGGGTAACCAGCGCATCGTTTAATCGCAATTTGTCTGGAGAAATTTACATGTCGGCTCTAATCTGTGGCTCCTTTGCTTTCGACACCATCATGGTCTTTCAGGACAAGTTCAAGAACCATATCCTGCCTGACAAGGTGCATATCCTGAATGTTGCCTTCCATGTGCCCGAACTGCGCAGGGAGTTTGGCGGCTGTGCGGCCAATATCGCCTTCAACCTGAAACTGCTCGGTGGTAACCCCATGCCGATGGGTACAGTGGGCAAAGACTTTTCACCCTATGCCGAATGGATGGATGAACACGGCATTCCACGCAACCACGTCAAAAAGATCGATGGCGCGTACACGGCGCAGGCGTTTATTACCACCGACCAGGACGATAACCAGATTACGGCGTTTCACCCCGGTGCGATGGACTATGCCCACGAGGTGAAGGTCAGCGATGCACAGGATGTCCGCATTGGCATCGTATCTCCGGATGGCCGCCAGGGTATGATTGATCACGCCCGCCAGTTTGCCGATGCCGGTATCCCTTTTATCTTTGATCCGGGCCAGGCCATGCCGCTGTTCACCGGCGACGATTTCAAGCTGTTTATCGAACAGGCGAGCTGGGTGTGTGTGAATGACTACGAGTCACAGGTGCTGCAGGAGCGTACCGGCTGGTCGCCCCATGAAATCGCCGAGCAGGTCGAGGCACTGGTAGTGACGCGCGGAGCGGAAGGCTCGTACATCTACATGGATGAAAAACGGGTCGAGATACCGGCGGCAAAGGTCAATGCCGTGGTGGACCCGACCGGTTGTGGCGATGCCTACCGCGGCGGACTGCTGTATGGCCTGATGAACGGGCTGGACTGGGAAGTGACCGGCCGCATGGCGGCGCTGATGGGCGCCATCAAGGTGGAAAGCAACGGGACACAGAACCACAGCTTTACGCTGGACGAGTTCCGTGACCGGTACCGCGAGAGTTTTGGTGTTGCACTGGCCGAGCTTTGACCGGTTCTCGATTGAATACCCGTGCGGAGATGCATAAAAAAGAAGTGCGGCAGGTATTCGACTCACTCGCGCCCGGTTACGATTGCGCTGCAACACGATTTTTCCCGTTCACTGCAGACCGTCTGCTGGACTTTGTCAGGCCCCGGCCGGGCAGCCGGGTACTGGACGTGGCCACCGGTACCGGCGTTGCGGCGGTGGCCTTTGCCCAGGCGGTACGACCCGGTGGCGGGCGGGTGACGGTCATCGATCTGTCCGGCGGCATGCTGGACCGGGCGGAAGCCAATATCCGCAAGATGGCGCTGGACAACGTCGACCTGCACGAAATGGATGCCGAGCACCTGGATTTTCGTGCCGACTATTTTCATTATGTTGTCTGTTCCTACGGCCTGTTTTTTATTCCCGATATGGTGGCAGCGCTGCGTGAATGGGTGCGGGTGCTTCAGCCCGGCGGCAAGCTGGCCTTTACCTGTTTCGAGACGACGGCTTTTCAGCCGATGCTGGATGATTTTGTTGAACGCCTGCAGGCGTTTGGCGTACAGCTTCCTGAAGGGCCGTTCGGCTCCAGGCGTATCACCTCGCTGCAGCACTGCAGCGAACTGCTGGATACCGCGGGGCTGGTGGAGATCGATACCGAGTGCCGGCAGACGGGTTATCACCTGGCGGATGAAAACGACTGGTGGGCCGTCGTCAGTAACACGGCCATACGCGCCCTGTTTGACCAGGTGCCGGACGATCGCAAGGCGGAGTTCCGCGCGCAGCACCTGGCGTATGTCGCCACGCGCAAAAACGACGAAGGGCTGTGGATGGATGTGCAGACACGTTTTGCATCCGGCATAAAACCCGCAGGAGCGGTCTCCTGACCGCGAAGGGCAGGCCGACCATTCGCGCCGGAAGGTGAGTGATGCCCGGTGCGGGCTAGTTGACCTTGACCTGCACCGGTATCCATTTCGCCATGAGGCGGCCCAGGGTGCCGTTCTTCTTCAGGGTGTCGAGTACGCCGTTCAGGGCGTTGGCCAGCGCGGTATCCTGTTTGCGCACGGCCCAGGCGAGGTATTCCTCGGTGAGCGGCCGGTACAGTCCCATCAGCCCGGCTTTTTCAGTAGCGGCGTTGGCGGTCAGGCGCCAGATGGTCGGCGCATCATGGATGAAGATGTCGATCTTGCCGGCGCCCAGCGCGTCTGTGCCCTGTTCGATGGTGGCAAAGGAAGTGATCACCGCATCGGGCAGTTCCGCTTTTGCAAAGGTCTCTCCGGTCGTGCCGGCCTTGACACCGACCCTGGCGCCCTTGCTGAACAGGGCGCTCGGTCTGGCCCATTGCACCAGGTCGGCGGAGCGGATCAGGGCCATCTGGCCGATGCGCATCCAGGGTTCGGTAAACAGCACCTGTTTGCTGCGCGCGTCGGTGACCGACATGCCGGACATAATCACGTCAATCTTGCCGGCGTTCAGTGCCGGGATCAGCTCTTCCCACGGCAGTTCGACGAGTCGGGTCTTTACGTTCAGTGCTTGCCCGACCGCCGCAGCCAGATCGATTTCCATACCCTGCAGTTTGCCATCGGCCTTGAAGGTAAGCGGCGGGTAGCTCGCCGAGGTGCCTATGCGCAGGGTCGAGGGGATGGTGTCATCGGCTGAAACGGCAACCTGCACGGACAGGGTCAGCAGGAGGGTCAGCAGTATACGGGCAAGTTTCATGCGCATTTCGCCTTGTGGGTAAGGAAGAATGGTAAAACATAGTGCCAGATCGCGTCAGGCGGAGCAAAACCGTTCCAGTTCGGGGAGGGACGACACTGCTGGCAGACAGTGCATGCCTTCACAGATGTAGGCGACGCCGTCTGCTTGCGGAGTGCGTTGCCGCAGTGGCGCAGGAAGGTCGGCGGTGGTGTCCGCAATGGCAAACACCTGGCGGCGCGGTGCGTAGTGCTGTGCCAGAACGTGCTGCCAGGCTGCCAGCCGGTCCCGCCCGGCACGAATGATGACGGTTTCCACCGGGTAGAGCGTTTCTTCCAGTGCCAGCAGCAGGCCGGTATGACCGTAGGGGCTCTGCTGGATGGCGCCCCAGGCGGACCGGAGTGTCTGCCCGGCTGTATCGAGATAGCGGGTTTCACCCAGCAGGTGGCCGAGGCGCAGCAATACCCGGGCCGCGATGGCGTTGCCGGCGGGCATGGCATCGTCGCCCAGGGGTTTGGGACGCTGAATCAGGTGCTCGTGATCATCCGCGGTGAAATAGAAGCCGCCGGCAGGATCGGCGAAGTGTTCCAGCACGACATCGGCGAGCTGCAGCGCAAACGCCAGGTCGTCGTTGTTCCAGCGCACCTGCAGCAGTTCCAGCACGGCGTCGATCAGAAACACGTAGTCGTCCAGGTAGGCCGCGAGGTGGGTGTGCCCGTCCTTGCTGGTGGCGTAGAGGCGATTCCCGGACCACATCTGCGTGCGGATGAAGGCCAGTGCCTGTTCCGCGGATGCGCCACAGCGGGGTTCATTACACTGTCGTGCGGCCTGTGCCATGCCCTTGATCATCAGCGCATTCCAGGACACCAGCACCTTGTCGTCGCGGCCGGGGTGGACGCGCTGTTGGCGGGCGTTGAACAGCTTGCTGCGCGCTGTTTCGAGTTGCGCCCGGATATCGGGCTCAGGCAAACCGAAGTGTTTGCTCAATGTTGCCACGGAGGTGTGGACGTGTGCATGCCAGCGGCCTTCGAAGTTGGGTTCGCGGTCGAAACCGAACCGGGCCGCGACCAGCGCGTACTCCGCTTCGCTCAGCGGCTCCCGCACCTCGTCCGGCGTCCAGACGTAGAATTTTCCTTCTTCGCCCTCGCTGTCCGCGTCCAGGCTGGAATAGTAGCCACCCTGCGGCGACTGCATGTCACGGATCACCCATTCGGCGGTTTCCGCAACGATGCGGCGAAACAGGGGGTTGCGGGTGACGACCCAGGCGTCACTGTACAGGGACAGCAGCGGGCCGTTGTCATACAGCATTTTCTCGAAATGCGGGATCATCCATTGTTCGTCCACCGAGTAGCGGCAGAAGCCGCCGCCGATCTGGTCATACAGTCCACCCAGCGCCATGCGCTTCAGCGTGAACAGCGCCATGTGCAGGGCCTGCTCATCGGCCTGGCCGTCGCCGCGCGTGGCCGCCCAGTGGCGCAGCAGCCGTTCGATACTGGTGGGGTGCGGAAACTTCGGCGCGCTGCCGAAACCGCCGTGGGTGGCGTCGAACTGCTGTTCCAGTTGCTGGCGCGCAACGTCCAGTGGCATGGCATTGAGTTCAGCCTGGCTGTCCTGTGCCGGGTCATCCCCGTTCATGGACGACATGAAATCGATCAGGGAGCGGTTCTGCCGGTCCAGTTCATCGCGGTGTTCGCGGTAGAAATCCGACACGCGCTGGCACAGGTCCGTAAAGGCCGGCATACCATAACGGGGCTGGTCGGGAAAATAGGTGCCGGCGAAAAAGGGGATCTGCTCGTCCGGGGTCAGGAACAGGGTCAGGGGCCAGCCACCGGCGCGTTGGGTGAGCAGCGAATGCGCGGTCTGGTAGATTTTGTCGAGGTCGGGACGTTCCTCGCGGTCGACCTTGACGTTGACAAACAGCCGGTTCATCACTTCCGCGGTGGCCGGATCCTCGAACGATTCGTGTGCCATGACGTGGCACCAGTGGCAGGCGGAATAGCCGATCGACAGCAGGATAGGTTTGTTCTCCCGGCGGGCTTTTTCCAGCGCCTGCGGACCCCAGGGATACCATGCGACCGGGTTGTGCGCGTGTTGCAGCAGGTACGGGCTGGTTTCGGTAACAAGGTGGTTGGTATAGTGAGCGTCGTCGGTCATGGGGGTCCGGTCAGGCTGGCTGGCGTGGCGCACAATATACGCCGCCCGGGCCGTTCCATACCCGGAAAATAACGAGGGTTTTCATGGAGTTTTCTATTGTCGTTCCGGTATACAACGAGGCTGGAAATATTGTCCCGCTGTTACAGGAGATCGACCGGCTGCTGGCCGGCAGGCCGGACTTCGAGGTGGTGTACGTGGACGACGGCAGCGAGGACGGAACGGGGGAGGTATTGCAGGCGGCGCTCAACCGGTTTCCCTTCCTGCGCGTCCTGAACCACGCGCAGCGTTGCGGTCAGAGCAGCGCACTGCTGACCGGGGTGCGTGCGGCTCGGGCCCCCAGCATCATCACCCTGGACGGCGACGGCCAGAACGATCCTGCCGATATCGAAGTGTTGCTGCAACGCGCGGCGACCGGAGGGGAAAGCGCAGACCGGCTGGTGCTGGTCGGGCACCGCACCCGCAGGCGCGACAACTGGCTGCGACGCTGGTCATCAAGGGTCGCCAACGCCGTCCGCAGCCGCCTGTTGAAAGATGCGACGCCGGATACCGGCTGTGGCCTGAAGCTGTTTCCGCGTGACCTGTTCCTGTCCCTGCCGGCGTTTGATCACATGCACCGCTTCCTGCCGGCGCTGATGCAGCGCGCCGGCGCGCGGGTCGTTTCCGTTCCGGTGCGGCATCGTGAACGCCGGGCCGGGGTATCCAAGTACGGTGTGCGCAACCGTCTTTGGGTCGGGCTGGTGGATATGGCGGGTGTCATGTGGTTGCAGCGACGGCGCACCGGGCAGCCGCTGCGGCGGCAAGGTCGCTGGTCCGGGCTGGCGGACACCCTGGGTATGTATTGGCTGCAGCGCCGCCCCTGCCATGCGTCGGCCACGGAGGAGCACTGATGTTTGATCAACCTGTAGGCTGGCTGGTGATCGGCTTCGCCGGCCAGGCGCTGTTTTCAGCGCGTTTCCTGGTGCAGTGGGTATACAGCGAGCGCCGCAAGCGTTCGCTGATTCCCATCGCCTTCTGGTATTTCAGCCTGGCGGGTGGTGCCACCCTGTTTACCTACGCCCTGCACATCGGCGACCCGGTGTTCATACTCGGCCAGTCGCTGGGGGTGCTCATCTATACCCGCAACCTCTATTTCATCCACAAGGAACGCCAGCGGCTGGTACAGGCGGAGTGACCGGCCTGATCGCAGCGGCCGGCAAAGATCGCGATGGAACCGGACAGTAAGCAGACCGGCTGGCTGTCCCTGCTGGCCGTGGTTGCCGGCCTGGCTACCGTGCAACTCTGGTTGCGCCCGCTGTTACCGGTCGACGAGACCCGCTACCTCAGCGTCGCCTGGGAGATGTGGCAGCGTGGCGACTTCCTGGTCCCGTACCTGAACGGGGAACCCTACAGCCACAAGCCACCGTTGTTGTTCTGGTTGATACATGTGGTCTGGGCCGTGACCGGGGTTTCGGAACTCGCCGCCCGCCTGGTTCCGCTGCTGCTGAGCCTGGTTGCGCTGTGGTGGTCGGCAGGACTGGCTGACCGCCTGTGGCCGGACCGGGCCGGCCGGATACATCCCCTGGTCCCCTGGCTGCTGTTCGGCGGTGTGTTCTGGAACCACTTTTTTACCCTGGTGCAGTTCGACCTGTTGCTGGTGCTGACGGCCCTGCTGGCCTGGCGCGGCGTGCTGGCGGCCCTGCACGCACCGCTGCGCGGCTGGTCGCTGGTCGGACTGGGTATCGGGCTGGGTGTGCTGGCCAAGGGGCCGGTGATCCTGGTGCCGGTGCTGCCGGCCATCCTGTTTGCCCCCTGGTGGACCACGGGCCGGGCACACCCGGTCTGGCCGGCCTGGTACCTGGGGGGTTTTGCAGCACTGTTGCTGGGTACTGCGCTGGCGCTGTTATGGGCGATCCCCGCGGGTATGGCAGGTGGCGAGGTCTACCGGCAGGCGATTTTCTGGGGCCAGTCCGCCGGGCGTATCGTCAGTTCCTTTGCCCATCGCAGCCCCTGGTGGAGCTACCTGCTGTGGTTGCCGCTGATGTGGCTGCCCTGGGTGTTGTGGCCGCCATTGTGGAAGGCGGCGCGGCGGGGGGGGGCAGCGGACCCCGGAGTGCGTTTCTGCCTGGCCGTGATACTCCCGGCGCTGGTGGTCTTCAGCCTGATCAGCGGCAAGCAGGGCAAGTACCTGCTGCCGCTGTTCCCGCTCATGGCCCTGCTGCTGGCGCGCTGGCTGGCGGAGCTGGACGGGCAGACCCGGCAGCGTCCCTGGGTTGCCGGCGTACTCCTGCTGCCGGGCGGGCTGGCGTTGCTGGTGCTGCCCTGGCTGTCAGCGGGCCCGGCGTGGTGGTCGCAGGTGCAGCCGTTGTGGGGCCTGGTCCTGCTGGCAGCGGGTGCGGCGCTGTTCTGGTGGCAGTTACCGCCGGGCTTGATGGTGCGGGTCACGGCCATGGCCGTCAGCCTGTGGACGGCGGCGCTCTACCTCGCGCTGGTACCACCGCTGGCGCCACAGTATGACCTGCAGCCGATGAGCCGCACGCTGCATGCCTTGCAGCAAAACGGGCAGCCGCTGGCCTGGCTGGGCAAATATCACGGGCAGTTTCACTTCCTGGGCCGCCTGCAGGCGCGGATTGAACCGCTTGCCGGGCCGGAACCGTTGCACGACTGGCTGCGGGCCAACCCGCAGGGCTACCTGCTGGTGAACTACCGGGGCGCCGCGCCGGAGGCGCCGGATGACCTGCAGCGGCAGCCCTACCGGGGCGGGTGGCTGGTGCTCTGGCCGGCACAGCGGCTGCTCCGGGATCCGGTGCGGCTCGACGCCTTGCAGGGGAGCGGGTAAGCTTCGCTCCTTTGATTGTACTGACCCCCTGTCATGACTGCCGCTCCCGACCTGCCCCCGCTGTCCCTGAAGAAAAATGAAGAACGGCGTATCCGCGCCGGGCACCTGTGGGTGTACAGCAATGAAGTGGATACGGCGGCTACGCCACTGAAGGGCTTCGAGCCCGGTCAGCAGGCGCACCTGCTGGCGCACAACGGCAAGCCGCTGGGAACAGCCTATGTCAATCCCGGCTCGCTGATCTGTGCACGGCTGGTCAGCCGGGATCCGCACTACGTGCTGGATCGTTCCCTGCTGGTGCACCGCCTGAAGGTTGCGCTGTCACTGCGGGAACGCCTGTTCGACCAGCCGTACTATCGCCTGGTGTTTGGCGAGGCGGACCAGCTGCCGGGCCTGGTCATCGATCGTTACAACGAGGTTTGTGTGGTGCAGGTCACCACGGCGGGCATGGAAGCGGTGAAGGCGCAGTTGCTGGAGGCGCTGGACAAGGTGATTCACCCCGCAGGTGTGGTGCTGCGCGCGGACAGTTCGGTGCGCAAACTGGAGGGGCTGGAAACCTACCAGGAAGTGATCGGCGCGGTGCCGGACCAGGTTCTGGTCGAGGAGCAGGGCCTGAAATTCGCGGTGTCCCTGCAGCAGGGGCAGAAAACCGGCTGGTTCTATGACCAGCGCATGAACCGTGCCCGGCTGGCAAACTATGTCTCCGGCCAGCGGGTGCTGGATGTATTCAGCTATGTGGGCGCCTGGGGTCTGCAGGCGGCGGCGGCCGGTGCCGCTGACGTCCTGTGTGTCGACGCCTCGGCAGCGGCGATTGACCGGATACAGGCCAACGCCGCCAGCAACGGTTTGGCGGACCGGGTTGCCACCCTGCAGGGCGACGCGTTCGAAGCGCTCGGCCAGTTACGGGCCGGCCAGGAAAAATTTGATGTGGTGGTGCTCGATCCACCGGCCTTTATCAAGCGCAAAAAGGACACAAAAAGTGGTGAGCAGGCGTACCACCGTTTGAACCAGCTGGGCATGCAGCTGTTGCGCAGGGACGGCATCCTGGTCACGGCCTCCTGTTCCTGGCAATTGCCGGAGACACAGTTCCGGAAAATCCTGCTGCAGTCGTCGCGGCACCTGGACCGCAGCCTGCAGATCCTGGAACGCGGTCACCAGGCCCCGGATCACCCGGTGCATCCCGCCATAGCGGAGACGGATTACCTGAAGGCGCTGTTCTGCCGTGTGCTGCCGGCCTGATGATCCTGCGGCAGTGGCAAGGCACATGCTCCGCAGGAGCGCCGGCCTTCGGCGCGAAGCCGGGAGTGCGCTTTCGCGGTCAGGGGACCGCTCCTGCGTGTGAAGATTTTATAGATTTGCGTGAATATAACGCTGGAATAAACCTGGACCATGTTGACCTATCCTGATATCGACCCGGTAGCGGTTTCGCTGGGACCGCTGGCCATCCACTGGTACGGCCTGATGTACCTGGTTGGATTCATTGCCGTCTGGTGGCTGGGCAGCCTGCGGGCGCGCAAACCGGGTTCCGGCTGGCAACAGGAAGAGGTCGGCGACCTGCTTTTCTACGGTGCGCTGGGGGTCATACTCGGTGGCCGTATCGGCTACGTGATTTTCTATAATTTCTCCATGTTCATGAACGACCCGCTGATGCTGTTCCGCATCTGGCAGGGGGGCATGTCTTTTCACGGCGGCATGCTGGGCGTGTTCGTGGCCATGTGGCTGTTCGGGCGCAAGACCGGGCGCAGTTTTTTCCAGGTGACCGATTTCATGGCGCCGTTTGTACCGATCGGCCTGGGCGCCGGGCGCATCGGCAATTTTATCAACGGCGAACTCTGGGGTCGGCCTACCGATCTTCCCTGGGGGATGGTCTTTCCTTTTGTGGACGCGCAACCCAGGCACCCCTCCATGCTTTACGAGGCTTTGCTGGAGGGACTGGTGCTGTTCCTCATCCTGTGGCTGTATTCGTCCCGCCCCAGGCCGTTTCGCGCCGTGTCCGGCATGTTCATGCTGTGCTACGGCCTGTTCCGCTTTGCCGTGGAATTCGTGCGTGAACCGGATGCGCACCTGGGGTTTATCGCCTTCGGCTGGGTGACCATGGGGCATTTGCTGTCGTTCCCCATGATCCTGTTTGGTATATTCCTGCTGGTACTGGCGTATGCAAAGCGAGGTGAGCAGTGAAGCAGTACCTGGACCTGATGCAGCACGTGCTGGATAAAGGGGTACGCAAGGAGGATCGCACCGGCACCGGCACCCTGAGTGTATTCGGTTACCAGATGCGTTTCGACCTGGACGCCGGCTTTCCCGCGATCACGACCAAGAAACTGCACCTGCGTTCCATCATTCACGAACTGCTCTGGTTCCTGCAGGGGGATACCAATATCCGTTACCTGCGTGACAACGGTGTGCGTATCTGGGATGAGTGGGCGGACGAAAACGGCGACCTGGGGCCGGTCTAC
>DRQL01000291.1 GCA_011371465.1 Gammaproteobacteria bacterium
AAAAAATTCTTAAATAACCCGCCTAAAGGAACATTAACAAAAACAAATAGCAGGGGAGATACACTCAGATACGATCCAAACACGAACACCTTTGGCGTACTAAGTAAGGATGGTGCGCCAAGGACAATGTTCCGTCCGAAAGACGGGATAGATTATTGGAATCGGCAGTAGGGGCGTAGAGATGAGTTACGCATGTCCTTGTTGTAGTTATCTGACGTTCGATGAAGAGCCGCCCGGTACTTTCGAAATATGTCCTGTTTGTGGGTGGGAGGATGACGAGGTTCAATTCCGTGATCCTAGCTATGAGGGTGGTGCTAACTCAGTCAGTCTTGATCAAGCCAGAAAGAATTATTCAGCTATTGGCGCTATTGATAAAGAAAGTCTCGATTCTGTTCGTAAGCCACTGCCAGAAGAAATTCCAGCTTAGTAAAACAAAAGCCCGCTGACGCGGGGCTTTGTTGTCTCCGGAGTATTTGGGGTGAGTATTTGGGGTCAGAGGAGCTTGGTAGTGACAAGGCTCATGGGCAGAGGCAAGCAGCGGAGCAGCAACTGATAAAAAGTATTGATAAACACCTAAGCAATTAGTAATAGGTGGTGCTTGGATCTTGGAGGGTTTTTAGGTGAGCTTAGAAGCGGAAATTAGAGGCTTTTTAGACAAAATTTGTGTGGAAATTGGATTTTGCTTACCGCCAAAGGATATCGAAATGTTAGCTTCAAGGAAACAATATATCGCCGACGATTTTATTAGGGAAATATTTGAAATCGAGGGGTTGAATCCAGACATGGAGCTAAAGCTGTTCAGGCAAGCAAAAAAAATATTTACCGATATATACGGAAATGAGTATTTGGGGTCAGAGTGAGTATTTGGGGTCAGAGTAAAAACATGCATCATGCAGAGGCGTCTGATGGTGGTACAGTTAGGTGTCAGGGGACATGATCAAAAGTCTTCTGCTGATACGCCTGATTGCGTGGACGCTGTGCCTGCTGCTGACTCCGGTCTGGGGGGGCGGAACGCACGACCTGTTATCACCTCGACTTGCCGGGTTCACCGGTAGCGGCCACCGACAGCCGCGGACAAGTGATCTGGCGCGAGGAGTGCAGGCCGTATGGGGAACGCACACTCGGGCAGGACCCGGGCACGAGCGCACCCGGGTATACCGACAAAGTGCATGAATATTTAGGGTCAGAGTAAAAACACGTCCACATTGTCGGTTTCATGCGCAATAGTAATGGCTAATGGATGATTGACCAGTTATGACAGGCATGTCCGGGGTACAGCGAGCCGCCGGTTTGCTGACCCGCTGCGCAGTGCTTTTGACACTGGCCGCCCTATCGATACAGCCTGCGGCTGGCATGGGTGTATATTGGTCGCCCCGCATCGAAGGCACCATCATTGATGCAATCACTAAAACCCCGGTAGAGGGAGTGATCGTGACGGCCAGTTGGATACAGACCGGGATCACGGGACATGGGCAGTCTACCGTAAAAGTCTCTGAAACAGTAACGACTGCGAACGGCGGCTATGAATTGCCGGCCTGGGGCCCCAGGGTCTATTCAGGCACGATGGACCGGGACCAACCGGTTATCCGTTTCTTCAAGCCGGGCTACATCCCCTTGATTATTGATAATAACTCGGCATACCACCCAGGTCTTGAGGACGATACCCAACACAAGATCAAGGTGCCGGCGACACTCAGTGACGGAAGTGCCGTCTACTGGCTGTACGAGCCGGAAGAACATCAGGTTAAGTTTGGTAAAAAGAAACATACGTTTATGCTGGAGCCGTTCAAAGGAACGGATGCAGAGTATGTGGCGTTGTTAACAACAGACCCTGTAAGTTACGTTGATTCTCTTTCTCACTTAACTAGTGGTCAAGAATGTGAATGGAAAGATATACCAAGGACATTGGTTGCTTTGCACAAGCTGAGAGCTGCCCTAGAAGCAAAAAATGTATTCCCAGGCGCTATACCATACGTTTCGGGTGTTGGTAACCAAAAACATTGTGGCGATGCAAAAGAATATTTTAAGGAATTTTAGACTTACCAAATGAGGAACTGTTGCGCCTGAGAAAGAGAGGTGGCCACAGCATGTGTGAGTTTGGCCAACTCTTCATCGCTGATGATATAAGGCGGCATCAGGTACACCAGTTTCCCAAACGGGCGCACCCATACACCGGCGTCGACAAAAGCCCGGGTGATGCTGTTCATATCCACGGCCTGCTTCATCTCAACCACGCCGATGGCGCCCAGTACGCGCACGTCTGCTACTGAAGCGGATGCCCGGCAGGGTGCGAGTCCCTGTTGCAGTCCCCGTTCGATACGGCGGATGTTTTCCTGCCAGGGGGATTCCAGCAATAAACGAAGGCTGGTCAGTGCGGCGGTGCAGGCCAGCGGGTTGGCCATGAAGGTGGGGCCGTGCATGAACACGCCGGGGTCTCCCTGGTCGATGGTGTCGGCTACCGCCCGGCTGGTCAGGGTGGCGGCCAGGGTGAGGTAACCGCCGGTCAGCGCTTTACCGATGCACAGGATATCCGGTGCGACGCCGGCGTGTTCGCAGGCAAACAGTTTGCCGGTGCGGCCGAAGCCGGTGGCGATTTCGTCCAGGATCAGCAGCACATCGTAATGATCGCAGAGCGCGCGCGCCTGCTGCAGGTATTCGGCAGAGTAGAACCACATGCCGCCGGCGCCCTGCACAATCGGTTCCATAATAACGGCGGCGGTGTGTCCGGCATGTTGTTCCAGTGCCTGAGCGAGTGGCGCAATGTCCGCGTCGCTGCAGGCTTCGCCAAAGCGGCAGCGCGGCTGGTCGACAAATACATTTTTCGCCAGTGTGTCACTGAACAGGCTGTGCATGCCGGTGTCGGGGTCACTGACCGACATGGCGCCGAAGGTATCGCCGTGGTAGCCGCAGCGCAGGCTGATGAACCTGCTTCGCTGCGGCCGGCCCCTGGCGTGCCAGTACTGGATGGCCATTTTTAACGCCACTTCGACGGCAACGGAACCGGAATCGGAGTAGAAAACACAGTCCAGGCTGGCGGGCGTTATCGCAAGCAGCTGCCGGGTCAGTTCAATGGCCGGATCATGGGTCAGCCCGCCGAACATCACGTGGGATACGTTGCGAATCTGGTTTTCCAGTGCCGCGTTCATGACCGGGTGGTTGTAACCGTGGATCACGGACCACCAGGACGACATGCCGTCGATCAGTTCACGACCGTCGGCCAGTTTCAGGCGTACGCCGTGCGCGGATTCCACCACGAACACCGGCGCGTCGGAGTGCATGGCGCTGTAGGGGTGCCAGATGTGTTCGCGGTCAGTATCTTCGCTGGACTCGGGGGTGTTCAAGCGGATATTTCGATCAGCGTTTCGTCCGGGTTGACGCTGTCGCCTTTGGCGACGTGTATGGCGGCCACGCTACCGGCGATCGGCGCCTGGATTTCGGTTTCCATTTTCATGGCCTCGGTCACCAGTAGCGGGTCGCCGGCCTGTACGCTGGCGCCGACCTCGACCAGTACGTCAATGACAGTACCCGGCATGGTGGTGGATACATCGCCGGGTTTGCCGGGCCGGGGGCGTTTGCTGCCGCTGCGCGCACCGCCCTCGCTGTCACCGTCTTCCAGTTCCGACAGCGTTTCGATCATGATTTCCTCGGGCACGCCGTCCACGGTCATGTAGAAGGGGCGGTCACCCTGGCTGCGGTGCCCGATGCCGGTGATGTGGATGTGGTGGGTCTCACCGTGCAGAGTGACATTGAATTCGGTGGGTTTTTTCGAGCTGTCTGCGCCGCCTGCCGGCATGGGTTCCAGTGGCTCGGGGACCAGGGTGCCGGCAGCACGCTGTTCGAGGAATTCCCGGCCGATGTCCGGGAACATGGCGAAAATCAGGATGTCCTCGTCGCTGCCGGCCAGTTCCCCGATTTCCTCGCGCAGGTTGTCCATTTCGTCGTCCAGCAGATCGGCCGGGCGTACCTCGATGACGTCTTCGTTGCCGATGGCCTGCTGACGGATCAGGCTGTTGATCGGACCCGGCGCGCGGCCGTAGCGGCCCTGCAGGTACAGTTTTACCTCGTTGCCGATAGACTTGTAACGTTCGCCGGTCAGCACGTTCACCACCGCCTGTGCGCCGACGATCTGTGACGACGGCGTGACCAGGGGCGGGAAACCCAGGTCCTCGCGCACGCGCGGGATCTCGTTCAGCACGTCTTCAATATGGTTCAGCACGCCCTGTTCACGCAACTGGGTATACAGGTTGGAGATCATGCCGCCCGGTACCTGGTAGACCTGCACGCGGGTATCCAGCCCGGTCATCTCGCTTTCGAACTGGTGGTACTTCTTGCGCACTTCCCGGAAGTAGAAGCCGATGTTCTGCAGATCTTTCAGGTCGAGCCCGGTGTCGTATTCCGTGCCCGCCAGTGCGGCCACCATGCTTTCGGTCGGCGGGTGGGAGGCGCCGCCGGAGAAAGACGAGATACAGGTATCGATGTGCCGGCAGCCGTTCTCGATGGCTTTCAGCTGGCACATTTCCGCGGTCCCGGCGGTGGCGTGACCGTGCAGGTGAACGGGCAGGTCGATGGCCTTCCCGAGTTCGGCGAACAGTTCCGCGGTGACCATCGGTGTCAGCAGGCCGGCCATGTCTTTTACGGCGATGCTGTCGCAACCCATGTCCACCAGCTGTTTGGCCATGTCGGTAAACTGCGCAATGCTGTGCACCGGGCTGATGGTGTAGCAGATGGTTCCCTGGGCGTGCTTGCCGGATTCCTTTACCGCGGCGATGGAGGTTTCCATGTTGCGCACGTCGTTCAGGGCATCGAAGATGCGGAATACGTCGATGCCGTTCTCGGCGGACTTGTGCACAAAAGCGCGTACCACATCGTCCGAGTAGTGGCGGTAGCCCAGCAGGTTCTGGCCGCGCAGCAGCATCTGCAGGCGTGTATTGGGCAGCGCCTCGCGCAGTTTGCGCAGGCGCTCCCAGGGATCTTCCTTGAGAAAACGTATGCAGGCATCAAAGGTCGCGCCGCCCCAGACTTCGAGCGACCAGTAGCCGATTTTGTCCAGCCATTCGCAGATGGGCAACATGTCGTCGGTGCGCATGCGGGTTGCGATCAGTGACTGGTGCCCGTCGCGCAGTACAACGTCGGTGATGTGGACCTGGCTGGACATATCCTGTTCCTGTTGTTCCATGAATCAGTACCCGGCGTTGGCGGCCACGGCCGCGGCGACGACCGCCGCCAGTTCACGCGTCGGTCGGCTGGTGCGGTAGTGCACCAGGTACGGGTGGTCGGCGACAAACCCGGTATCGAACCGCCCGGCGCGAAACGTATCCACCTCCAGCACCTCGAGGTAGTAGGGGATGGTGGTCTTGACGCCGTAGACGCCGGTATCGTGCAGGGCGCGCCGGGCGCGGTTCAGCAGTTCGTCCCAGTTGAGCGCCCATACGGTGATCTTCGCACACATGGAGTCGTAATAGGGCGGGATGGTATACCCCGTGTAGATGGCGGCGTCGGTGCGCACGCCGGGCCCGCCCGGGGCGAAGTAGCGGGTGATGCGCCCGAAACTGGGCAGGAAATCATTTTTGGGGTCTTCGGCATTGACACGGAACTGCATGGCGAAGCCGCGTCGCTGGATTTCGTCCTGCCGGAACGACAGTGGCTGGCCGTCGGCAATGCGGATCTGCTCGGCGACGATATCGATCCCCGTAATGCTTTCCGTCACGGTGTGCTCGACCTGCAGGCGGGTATTCATTTCCATGAAGTAGAAATTTTCGTCAGCGTCCATCAGGAATTCGACCGTGCCGGCGTTCTGGTAGCCCACGGATTGCGCCGCCTTTATGGCGTAGTCACCGAGCAGGGTGCGCTGCTCCTCGCTGAGCTGGGGGGAGGGCGCGATTTCGATCAGTTTCTGGTGGCGACGCTGGATGGAACAGTCGCGTTCGAACAGGTGCACCACGTTGCCGTGGTGGTCGGCGAGCACCTGCACCTCGATGTGGCGCGGCCGGTCGACGCATTTTTCCAGGAAGATATCGGCAGTGCCGAATGCCTTGCGGGCTTCCGACAGCACCCGTTCGTAATTACGCCGCAGGTGCTTTTCGCTGTCACAACGGCGTATTCCCCGGCCGCCGCCGCCCGAAGTGGCCTTGAGCATAATGGGGTAGCCGATGTCATCCGCCAGCGCGAGTGCCTCGTCGAGACCGGAAAGGCTGGCGTCGCTGCCGGGCACCACCGGCACGCCGGCTTCCTGCATGCTGCGCCGGGCCTCGATCTTGTTGCCCATGCGCCGGATGACTTCCGCGTCGGGCCCGATGAATTTGATACCGCGGCGCGCGCAGATGTGCGCCAGCTGGGGATTTTCGGACAGGAAGCCATAGCCGGGGTGCAGGGCGTCGCAGCCGGTGGCCTTGGCCAGGTTGACGATGCGGTGGGCATTCAGGTAGCCGGCGACCGGGTCCGGGCCGATGTTGTAGGCCTCGCTGGCTTTCTTGACGTGCAACGCGTGGCGGTCCGCGTCCGGGTAAATGGCCACCGAATCGATGCCGGCCTCCTGGCAGGCGCGTACGATCCGGACCGCGATTTCCCCCCGGTTGGCGATCAGTATTTTTCGAATCAAGGCTACCCGTCTCCTGTCAGCGTCCCTTCCAGCATAGCGGCATACCGGGGGGTAGCTGGAAAGCGCCTGAAGAGCTTGTTTTTCTACGCAAAAACCGGCCCGGTGTCAACCGTAGCCGGTTTTTGCTGTCGGGCTAACCTCCCGATAATTCAGCATCTTAGCTTTGACAGAACGGCTGTGCAGCGGGTATCATGCCGCGCTTATGCTGGATTGCCTGCCGGAACGTATCGAGCCCGTGGGGCTTGCGGATGCGGGGCGTTCCTTTCGTGGTGAAGTACCCGTGAGTGAACTGATGCGTCTGCGTCCTTCGTTGTCATCGACGGATGGCGTGCTCAGGGTGGAACTGGAGTTCCGTCGTGATGAACGGCGTGTCCGGATCCTGGCAGGGCGTATCCGGGGGACGGTAGACCTGGTCTGCCAGCGGTGCCTGGAGACCCTGGGATTCCCGCTGGATATCGATTTCAGGCTGGGCATCGTTGCCGACGACGCCGAAGTCGTGCGCCTGCCGGACGGCTACGAACCGCTGCTGGTGACGGGTGAACCCCTGCAGACCTTCGAGGTGATCGAAGACGAGGTATTGCTTGCAATACCGGTAATACCGCTCCACGAGGGAGTGGACAGCTGCGACAGCGGCTACGTGAACCAGCCGCGCGCGGAAAAAGAAAACCCGTTCGCGGTACTGGCAAAGCTCAAATTATAGATTGTACAAGCAGGAGATACGGTCATGGCCGTTCAGAAAAGCCGGAAGACACCTTCAAGACGCGGCATGCGTCGTTCGCATGACAGCCTGAAAGGCGCTGCCCTGTCAGTGGAGCAGACCACGGGCGAAACCCATCTGCGTCACCATGTCAGTCCCGACGGTTACTACCGCGGCCGCAAGGTCATCAATAAAGACTTTGACTGATCCGCGTTGCGGTATCACCGTATCCATCCGGTATTCCGTCACACGCTGCTTCGCCCGGTTCGGGAAGCAGCGTGTATTTTTTTGGTATGACTGATCCTCTGACGATTGCCCTCGATGTCATGGGTGGCGACACCGGTGCGGATGTCGTGCTGCCGGCAGCCTTGCGCGCGCTGCAGAAACGCGCGGACCTCCAGTTGATCCTGGTGGGCGACGAGGAGATCATCCGGCGCGACCTGCAGGCCCTGGGTGCCGCCGACAACCGCCGGCTGACGGTGCAGCATGCCTCCCAGCACGTGGACATGGACGAACAGCCCTCGCACGCGCTGCGCTTCAAGAAAGATTCTTCCATGCGTGTTGCTATCAACCTGGTCAAGGAAGGGCGGGCGCAGGCCTGTGTCAGCGCCGGCAATACCGGTGCCCTGATGGCGACCGCGCGCTATGTGCTCAAGACCCTGCCGGGCATCGATCGCCCGGCGATCTGCACGGCCCTGCCGACCATGACCGGACATACCTGGATGCTGGATCTGGGCGCCAATGTCGACAGCAGCGCCGAACAGCTGTTCCAGTTCGGCCTGATGGGTTCGGTACTGGCCGGTGCGGTAGACGACAACAGTAACCCGCGGGTCGGTCTGCTGAACATCGGCGAAGAGGAAATGAAGGGCAGCGAGACGGTCCGCGAGGCGTCCACTCTGTGTTCCAGCGGGGTGCTGAACTATGTCGGTTTTATAGAAGGTGATGATATTTACAGCGGCAAGGTGGACGTGGTCGCCTGCGACGGCTACGTCGGCAATATTGCGTTGAAGAGCAGCGAAGGCATCGCCAAAATGATTTCCTTCTATATCAAGCGTGAGTTTTCCCGCAACCTGCTGACCCGCCTGGCGGCACTGGTGGCGATGCCGGTGCTGAAAGCGTTCCGCCGGCAGATCGATCCACGCCGCTACAACGGCGCCAGCCTGCTGGGCCTGCGCGGCATCGTGATCAAGAGTCATGGCGGCGCCGATGTGCTGGCGTTTGCCAATGCCATCCATGTCGCAGTGGTCGAGGTCGAGCAGAAGGTTCCCGAACGTATCCGTTCACAACTGCACAGTGTGCTTTCCAGGAGGCAGGCAGGGTGACCTACACACGCATTATCGGTACCGGTGGTTACCTGCCTGACCGGGTGATGACCAACCACGACCTGGAAAAGATGGTGGACACCTCGGACCAGTGGATCCGCGAACGCACCGGGATCAGCAAACGCCACATCGCTGCCGACGGGCAGAACACGGTTGACCTGGCCGAGCACGCGGCACGCCGCGCGCTGGAAGCCGCCGGCCGGGACGTCCAGGATATCGATCTCATCATTGTGGCGACGACCACGCCGGACCAGGTGTTTCCCAGTACCGCCTGCCTGCTGCAAAAGCGCCTCGACCGGCACGGTTGCGCCGCCTTCGATATCCAGGCGGTCTGCACCGGGTTTGTGTACGCCCTGTCGATCGCCGACAAGTTCATCCGTACCGGTACTGCGAAATGCGCGCTGGTGGTGGGCGCCGAAACCCTGTCGCGCGTGCTCGACTGGACCGACCGCAGCACCTGCGTGCTGTTCGGCGACGGTGCCGGGGCGGTGGTGGTGGAGGCCAGTGACGAGCCCGGCATCCTGTCCACGCACCTGCACGCGGACGGTGCCTACGAAAGCCTGCTGACTGTGCCGGGTGGCGTCAGCCAGGGATATGAAAGTCTCACGGGTGGTAACGGCTTTGTCAAAATGAAGGGCAACGAAGTCTTCAAGGTGGCGGTCAACACACTGGGGCGTATCGTCGACGAAACCCTGGAAGCGAACAACATGAGCAAGTCCGATATTGACTGGCTGGTGCCGCACCAGGCCAATATCCGCATTATCCAGGCGACCGCCCGCAAGCTGAAGATGTCGATGGACCACGTGGTGGTGACGGTGGACGAACACGGCAATACCTCGGGCGCCTCGGTACCGCTGGCACTCGACGTGGCCGTGCGCGACGGCCGGGTAAAGCCGGGTGAGACGCTGCTGCTGGAAGCCTTCGGTGGCGGCTTTACCTGGGGTTCCATTCTTCTCAGGTTCTGACAGACTTGCGCGATGACTCCATCCAGTGACAAACCGGACTTTGCCATGGTGTTCCCCGGCCAGGGTTCACAATCGGTCGGTATGCTGTCCGACCTTGCCGCCGCCTTCCCGCCGGTCAAAGAGACCTTCGATGAAGCCTCCGCGGTGCTGGGTTACGATCTCTGGCAGCGCGTCAGCACCGGCCCGGTGGAACTGCTCAACCAGACCTCCTGCACCCAGCCGGCCCTGTTGACCGCGGGTGTGGCGACCTGGCGCTGCTGGCAACAGCGCAGCGACCGCTTGCCGGCCATGATGGCAGGGCACAGCCTGGGCGAATACACGGCGCTGGTCTGTGCCGGTGCCGTCGGTTTTGCCGATGCCGTAGGCCTGGTGGAAAAACGCGGCCTGCATATGCAGAACGCGGTTGCCGAGGGCAGCGGCGCCATGGCCGCGATCCTGGGCCTGGAGGACGGGCAGGTGAAAGCACTCTGCGCACAGGCAGCCGAGGGTGAAACGGTCAGTGCGGTCAATTTCAATTCCCCGGGCCAGGTGGTGATCGCCGGTGACCGGGCGGCCGTGGAACGCGCCATGGCGCTGGCGAAACAGGCAGGCGCCAAACGCGCCCTGCCGCTGCCGGTCTCGGTCCCTTCACATTGCGATCTGATGCAGCCTGCAGCGGAAGCCTTTGCCGCCGACCTGGCCGCCGTGACGTTCCGGGCGCCCGTGATCCCGGTATTGCACAATGTTGATGTTGCGGTTCACAACGACCCGGACGAAATACGCGATGCCCTGGTAGCACAGCTGCATCAGCCGGTGCGCTGGGTGGAGATCATTCAAAGTATGCGCGCAGCGGGTATTGCCACGGTATTCGAAATGGGTCCGGGCAAGGTGCTGGCGGGCCTGAACAAACGAATCGACAAAACCATGCCGGGCATTGCGGTTCAGACCGATGCGGACCTGGACCGGGCGCTGGCACTGGTGGAACAGACAGGGAGTTGAACTTGGCATGCCGTTGACTGATGAAATTGCACTGGTAACCGGGGCCAGCCGTGGGATCGGCCAGGCCATTGCATTGCAACTGGGTAAACAGGGTGCCAGCGTGATCGGTACTGCGACTACCGAAAAGGGTGCGGCGGCGATCCAGTCGACGTTCGACGAACAGGGTGTTCAGGGGCTGGGACTGGCGCTGAATGTAACGCAGGCCGATTCGATCGACAGCGCCATGAAACAGATCAGGGACCGCTTCGGCAACCCGACCGTGCTGGTCAACAATGCCGGCATCACCCGCGACAACCTGCTCATGCGCATGAAGGACGACGAGTGGAATGACGTGATTGAGACCAACCTGGGTTCGGTGTTTCGTCTCAGCAAGGCCTGCCTGCGCGGCATGATGAAAGCCCGGCGCGGTCGGATCATCAATATCGCCTCGGTGGTGGGAGCGACCGGCAACCCCGGCCAGGCCAACTACTGCGCGGCCAAGGCGGGGATGATCGGGTTTACAAAATCACTGGCGCGCGAAGTCGGTTCGCGCGGCATCACCGTCAACGCTGTTGCACCGGGTTTTATCGACACCGATATGACGCGCGCGTTGCCGGACGAGCAGCGCGATGTGCTGATCACCCAGGTCCCGCTGGGGAGGCTGGGCGCCGTCGATGATATTGCCCATGCGGTGGTGTTTCTGGCATCGGCCCAGGCGGCCTATATCACGGGCGAAACCCTGCACGTCAACGGCG
>DRQL01000292.1 GCA_011371465.1 Gammaproteobacteria bacterium
GACATAGGTAAACCCCTTGTGCCGGGTCTTCTCTTCCATTTCCTGGTACGCCTCGTAACCGCCAAAGGCGTCGAGGAACAGGATGCCGTCGTCCACCAGCGCTTCGCGCACCGAGGCAAAATAGCGGACCAGTTCCTTGCGCACCTCGAAAATCTGCCAGCTGAAGTTCATCGCCAGCACCACATCGACCGGTTCGGTTTTCACCTCCAGCACGTTTTCCTGCAGCAGGGTCACGCGCGTTTTCTGCTCGTCATCGAGGGCGGCAATGTGGTGGTCACGGCTCCAGGCCAGTACTTCCGGGTCGAGGTCCACGCCTACCGCGCGGTTGTCCGGGCGTCCGCGCACCCACTCACAGCACATCTGTGCGGTACCACAGAAATCCTCGCGTAACTGCGTTGCCGTGCGGCCGCGAATCCGCCTGAAGTTGGTATCGACAAATTCGTATTCAAAATCGGTGGCCTGAACGGATTTCTCGTACAACTCGTGACGATCCGCGATATCCGCCTTGCGCGGTTTTTTGGTTTTCTGCTTTTTCCCCGATTTCCCGGAACTTTTATGCTGGGTTTTCTTTATGCTCATGCCATCCCTTTGTGCCACAATGGTGATCCAGCACGTGATCATACCAAGTAGTATCCTTCATTCAATGATTCCCGAAGAACTGCAAGACCTCAGCCGGATTATTCGTGACATCGCAGAGCGTGAACTGCTGCCCCGATTCAGCTGTCACAGCGGTTCACGCAAAAGCGACGGCAGCCTGGTGACCGAAGCCGATGTCGTCACCCAGGCCGCCCTCGCAGAAGCCTTGCAGTCGCACTGGCCGGAGTTCGATATCCTCGGCGAGGAAATGGAACAAGCCGCCCAGCAACAGGCCCTGCAGCAGGCGGATTCGGGCGTCTGGTGTATCGACCCCCTGGACGGCACCAGCAACTTTGCCCTGGGCGTACCCTACTACTCGATCTCGGTCGCGTTACTGCGCGAAAAGACCGTAGAAATGGGCGTGGTCTACGACCCCAGCCGCCGGGAATGCTTTGCCGCGGCACGCGGGCACGGCGCATGGCTGAATGAAACCACGCTGCGGCAACAGCGCCTTGCCACTCCGTTGTCGGAAGGGATGGCGCTGATCGACCTGAAACGCCTGAACGCAGACCTTGCCAGTCGACTGGCGGCCGAACCACCGTACCGCTCCCAGCGCAGTTTCGGCTCGGTCGCACTGGACTGGTGCTGGCTGGCGGCCGGCCGTTGCCATGTCTACCTGCACGGCCGTCAAAAACTCTGGGACTACGCGGCCGGTTGCCTGATCCTGGCCGAAGCCGGTGGCAGCGCCCTGACCCTGGAAGGGGAAGCGGTTTTCAAACCCTCGCTGGAACCCCGCTCGGCCGCCGCAGCACTGGACCCGGATATCTTCGCCCAGTGGAAGCGCTGGCTGGGTATCAACTAGCTACTACTCAGGTACGCCAGCGCCAGGTTGCCCTGCTGCGCAAAGTGCCGGAACGCCGTATAGCTGTCTTCGTCCAGTGGTCGTCCGCTGGGTTGCCGGTCGGCGTAGAACACACCGATGACCTTGCCGTGAATTTCGATCGGCGTTACAAAGAATCCCGCCCCCTGCGAAACCTCCTGCACAGGCGGGGTGACCAGTTGCTCGATCTCCGGGTTGTCGCCCGCACCCACCCACACGGCCTGCTTCGATTCGATCACGCGGGCAAACAGGCTGGTCTCCCCTTCCACCGTCTCGAAACGGAAACGACCGAGTAACTGTTCGTTCCCCGAACCCAGCGCATAGCGTGCCACCAGCATGCGATGGTCGGGGGTACGCAAGGCAAACAGGGTACGGTCCATGCCGACACCCCGGTACATGCCTTCCAGCACCATTTCCAGCACGCTGTTGAAATCCGGCCGGCTGTCCATCAGGGCAGACAGTTCCCGCAGGATGCCCAGTTGCAGCACGGGATCGGGCTGCGGAAACACCGGCACCTCCACCGTGTCGATATCCCCCGCGGCACGCGTCCCCCGCCGCTCGCCGGGCACCGGTATCAGCTCGCCGGCCCGGTCGGCGCCATAAAATGCCGCGGTATTGGCGGCTTCCTCCGCATTGGCCTGGACCAGCTGTTCGACTTCTTCCACCGGCAGGTAGAGATTCTCGGCCAGGCGTTCCACCAGCCGGCCGACCTCCGGCGTTTCCCAGCCCTGCTCCGCCGCCAGCGCCAGCTCATACCCCAGCGCCACATTGCCGGCGCGCGGGTTGCGGTCGGTCTTGCCTTCCAGCGCCTGTTCCAGCAATGCACCCAGCTTCCATTCCCGGCTCAGCCCCAGGGTCAGGTCCCTGAAACGAAAACCCAGCACGTCCTGCTGGACCTGTTCCGCCGCTTCCCCCGGCCTCTGCTGAACCGCCGCATCCATTTTTTCGGCTGCCTCACCGGCAAAGGCCCAGAAGGCCATGTCACCCAGGCGAAACAGCAGGGTCGCAATAAAAACTTCCTCCGGCGAACGGTCACGGCGCTTGCGGGCAAAAGAGCGCGCCTGCACGGCGGCGTGAAAGGAACGCGCCATTTCTTCGCTGACATGCTGCTTCTGTTTACCCCTGAGCATGGATTCCACTACCGCGATCGACAGGCAGATGCTGCGTACTTCCTGGAAACCGAGTACGACTACCGCGCGACTGACCGTGCTGATGGTCCTGCCCATCGGGTTGAAGATCGGGCTGTTGGCAACGCGCAGTAACTTCGCGGTCATGGCCGCATCCTGCAGCACCACCCGCGCCAGCTCGGCTGCGCTGCTGTTGCTGCTGTCCGAGACCAGTGAAATATCACGCGCGGTATGCGCGAATACCGGCATACCGGATTCACCCAGCTTGTGCACCCAGCCGGACAGGCCGACAGGTTCCGCCCGCCGGTGCGGAGCCCGGTCTGCAAGCGCTGCTTCTATCGCTTCATCCTTTTCCATACTTGGCAAGTCACCCGTCTACCAGTAGGCTTTCGGCAGCCGCCCCGCCAACTACAGGTCGCGGGCACTTTTTTCAACAGAGGAATGCAGCATGACGCATGTCACCCTGGTACAGATTCACGTCCTGCCGGAACACATCCGGGACTTTATCGCAGCTTCTGCAGCCAACCACAGGGCCTCGGTACAGGAGCCCGGCAACCTGCGTTTCGATATCCTGCAATCACCGGAAGACCCCGGCCATTTCGTCTTCTACGAAGCCTACCGGAGCGAGGCGGATGCCGCCGCCCACAAGCAAACTGATCACTACCGCACCTGGCGCGACACGGTGGCCGACTGGATGGCGCAACCGCGTCAGGGCATCCGCTACGACGGGCTGTACCCGCAGAACGGTGACCAGTGATTCCGGCTTTTTCCATTGCACGCCTGCCACGCATCGAATTCGGCGCCGGCAGTATCAAAAAACTCCCGGCGCTGGCGGCGGGCTATGGCAACACACTCCTGCTGGTCACCGGCGCCGCGTCCCTCGACCGGTCCGGGGTATGGTCTGCGCTTGAACCGTCGCTGGAGCAGGCCGGGCTGCGCTGGCAACGCCTCCGGGTAAACGGTGAACCTTCGCCGGAGATGGTGGACGAAGCCGTGGCAAGCCACCGCGACCAGTCCATCGACCTGGTCATTGGTATTGGTGGCGGCAGTGTGCTGGACGCCGCCAAGGCCATCGCCGGCCTGCTGCGTAACGGCGACCCGGTGTGCGATTACCTGGAAGGCGTAGGCCCGGAAAAGACCTATCGCGGGCCGGCGGTACCGTTTATCGCGGTACCCACCACCGCCGGCACCGGTAGTGAAGCCACCAAGAACGCGGTGCTCAGCGTGCCCGGCCACGATGGCTACAAGAAATCCTTTCGCGATGAGCAACTGGTTCCTGAATATGCGCTGATCGACCCGGACCTGCTCGCCGGCTGCCCGCCGGCGCTGATCGCCGCCGACGGCATGGATGCGCTGACCCAGCTGCTGGAGTCCTGGCTGTCGATCCGCGCCAACCCGGTGACCGATGCGCTCGCCTGGAGCGGACTCGAAGCCGCGCGCGACAGCCTGCTGCCCTGGTATGAAGGCAGTGCTGACCCGGCCGCTGCGCGTGCCGGCATGGCCTACGCCGCGCTGCTGTCCGGCATCACGCTGGCGCAGGTCGGACTGGGTTCGGTACACGGCCTGGCCTCGCCGCTGGGCGCGTTCTTCCCCATCCCGCACGGGGTGGTGTGCGGCACGCTGGTAGGTGCCGCAAGCCGGGTCAATATCGACGCCATGCGAGCGCGCGAACCCGACAACCCGGCCCTGGAAAAATATGCGCGCGTCGCCGAACTGCTCTGTCGGCAAACCTTCTCCACGCAGGAACAGGCCCACGATGCCCTGCTGGCACTGCTCGATGACTGGACGCGACGCCTGCAACTGCCGCTGCTCGACCGCTACGGCATCACCGCCGCCGACTTCGATCACATCGTGGCGCATGCGCGCGGCAGCAGCATGAAAACCAATCCGGTGGTCCTGACTGATGAGGAGATTGCTGCTGTGCTCGAACAGCGTTGCAGCGGAAAACAGGACAAAACAGGTGAAACCACCTTATGAAACCCTGTTCCGAATCCTGCGACCAGAACCGCGACTGCATCCTGGAAGTCCTGCGCGTGGAACTCGCCGGTCGCCAGCGCCTGCTGGAGATTGGCAGCGGTACCGGCCAGCACGCGGTGTACTTTGCACCGGAGTTCCCGCAACTGCGCTGGCAGACCAGCGACGTGGCCGCGTACCACGACGGCATCCATGCCTGGCTGCAGGAAACCGGGGCAGACAACATACTGCCGCCCATCCACCTGGATGTCTGCAAGGACCCCTGGCCGGACACCCGCTACGATGCGGTATTCAGCGCCAACACTGTTCACATCATGTCCTGGCCGGAAGTGGAATGCCTGTTTGCCGGCATTGGCGCAGTACTGGAGCCGGGTGGTGTGTTCTGCCTGTACGGCCCGTTCAACTACAACGGACGCTACACCAGTGACAGCAATGCGCGCTTCGACCAGTGGCTGAAAGCACGTGATCCGTTGAGCGGGGTGCGGGATTTCGAGGACTTGCAGAAACAGGCCGGCAAGGCGGGCCTGGAATTACGGAAGGATTACGAAATGCCGGCCAACAACCGGACGCTGGTCTGGTCGAAAACCAGCTGATCCGGCTGCGGCCGTACTACTGTGCCTATTCGAAATGCCCCTTGAGCCAGGGCTTGAGCAGCAATGCAACGCCGAATGCCACCACGTAATCCATCGAGGCGCCAATCGAGGCAACGGACTCCAGTGACGGCGCACCGAGCACTGCAATGCCTGCAATCGCTATTAACAGTAAATGAAACATATTCCTTACTCCTGATCCGTTGGTACAACGCTATTTGACGCTTGCAGTATGTACGTATCAGGAGGGGGTTTCTGTGACCGGCTCACCGGCGGAACCTGAACCGGTTCACAGATTCGGGGATTTTCTAGCGATTTCCCTGGAAAGTAGGCAGCGCCGTGCGCTGGCTCTCCGCTTCCTGGCGGCGGATCACATCCTGCACCGCCGGCCGTTCAAGAAAGTCCCGCAGTGAGATGCCGTCCAGGAATTCATAGATCCTTTTCGACAGGCCGCACCAGAGCTCGTGGGTCAGGCAGGTATCCGTTTCGTCACAGCCGGAATCGCCGCCACAAGTGGAATCCACCTTTTCGTCCACGGCCGCGATGATCTGCGCAATACTGATATCCTCGGCGGCCTTGGCCAGGCGGTAGCCGCCACCGGGTCCGCGCACACCACGCACCAGGTCCCTGCGGCGCAGCTTGGAAAACAGCTGCTCAAGGTAGGACAGCGAAATACTCTGGCAGTGCGAAATCTCGGCCAGCGTTAC
>DRQL01000293.1 GCA_011371465.1 Gammaproteobacteria bacterium
CGCCGGTATTACCGCAAGGCAGATGCTGTTGTGGCTGTTTCGCGAGGGGCGCAAAAAGACATATGTAAATTTCTTGAGTTGCCGTGCGAGCTGGTGACCAGTGTATACAATCCGATTGCTAACCAGGGTTTGTATACGCTGAGCAGGGATGAGCCGGAACATCCCTGGTTCGAGCGCGGGAGCGTGCCGGTAATTCTTGGTATTGGTCGTTTTGTCGCACAGAAGGATTTTCCGTTATTGCTGGATGCATTCGCGTGTGTTAGGCGACAACGCAAGGCTCGCCTTGTTTTGCTGGGGGGCGATGAAAGCTCCGAGGAGCAGCGTTGCGTGCAACAGGAATTGCTGGCACAGGCTCGGCGCCTGGGTGTCGAAAATGACTTTGACCTACCAGGCTTTGTGGGTAATCCCTTCTCTTTTCTCAGCAGGGCGTCCGTATTTGTACTCTCTTCCCGCTATGAAGGATTCGGTAACGTACTGGTTGAAGCCATGTTGTGCGGATGCCCGGTGGTGAGTACAGATTGTCACAGCGGGCCGGCAGAAATTCTGGAGAACGGCAAGTACGGAAAACTTGTACCGGTTGGTGATGCTGCCGGCCTTGCGGAGGCGATATGCAGCACGCTGGATACTCCGCAGGATGAAAAAGTCCTGCGCGCCAGAGGTGCGGAATTTTCGGTGGAAAATGCAGTGCTGCATTATGGTCGTATTCTGCTTGGGCAAGAGTGCCGATCAGGTTGAATTGTTTTTACTGCGGGTTGTCAGGGAGGATGCGATCAGGGCCTGATTGCAAGGAAAATAACGAGTTACACCGTTCTCCGGCAAACCATCGAGTATCTTGATGTCTGGAGATCGTGAATCCCGGAACACTTGTTTGCCGGTCTGAAGCTGCATACACTAGGCGCAGCACAAGGAGAAGGTATCTTGGACAGTATGGTTCCCGCACGGCACGGGGTCGCAGGGGCTTGTATTTCATGACATCCCCGGAATTCGTGCCGGCGCGGATATCCTTCCTGCTGGACAACCTGACGGGAGGCGGCGCCGAGAAAGTCATTCTCAATCTTGCGCGCGGCTTTGCCCGGCTGGGGCACCACGTGGATCTGCTGGTCTGCAAGGTGGAAGGGGTGTTGAGTAACAGTATCCCGGCCGGCGTGAACCTGGTCTCCCTGGAAGCAGCCTCACCCTTGCGCGGGCTGCTGTGTGCATTCAGGGCGGATCCCGCGGGCAGCGGGCAGTTGCTGGGTGCCGTGGTCAACAGCCGCAAGGTGCCCAAGGGCTTCAAGTATATCCCGGCCATTGTCGAACATTTGCGGGCCAACGAAGTCGATGTGCTGCTGTCGGCACTACCCAAGTCGAATATCAATGCGGTGCTGGCCAAACACTGCTGCAAGGTCAGGACGCGGGTGGTGGTGGGCGCACATATCAATATATCGACCCAGGTGCTGGAAGGTAGCCGGCGGGGCAAGAAGCGACTTCAGTACCTGCGACCGGTCATGCAGCGCTGTTACCGGCGTGCAGACGCGGTCGTTGCGGTTTCCAGGGGCGTCGAAAAAGACAGCGTACAGTACCTCGACCTGAACCCGAATAGCGTGACCACCATCTATAACCCGATCGAAACCCCGGAGATGGAAGCGCTCAGCAGGGAGCCGCTGGATCACCCCTGGTTCCTTTCCGACACGATTCCGGTGATTCTCGGTATGGGAAGGTTCGTTACCCAGAAGGATTTTCCGCTACTGGTGCGGGCGTTCGCCAAGGTCCGGCAACGCAGGCACGTGCGCCTGATGCTGCTGGGTGGGGACGAGACTTCAGGCCCGCAGGCCGAGCACAGGAAGGTGTTGCGGGGCCTGGCGGAGCGACTCGGTGTCTCGGACGACTTTGAAATGCCCGGTTTCAAGGTGAATCCCTACCCCTACCTCAGGAACGCATCCGTGTTCGTGCTTTCCTCGCGCTACGAGGGGTTCGGGAACGTGGTGGTGGAGGCCCTGTTGACCGGTTGCCCGGTGGTGAGCACGGACTGCCCCAGTGGTCCCGCCGAAATCCTGCGCGACGGGGAATTCGGGCGGCTGGTGCCGGTCGATGACGAAACCGCACTGGCTGATGCGATTTTCGATACCCTGGACCGGCCGAACAACCGGGAGTTCCTGAAAGCGCGAGGCCGGGTTTTTTCTGTCGAGCGCGCGGTGGAAAGTTATTCGAGGGTTTTCTTCGGACCCTCTGCACCGGATGGCGTCAGTCGGCAGGTTGCACAGCTTGCCGAGAAAAGGAACGCCCGGACGGGGCTGCCTCCCGCGCAAGTATCATCGCCAAGGGAAGCCAGAAAATAATCCACAGTTCCATCGGGCGGGTGATCAGCTGGTTGGTGTCCGCCGTCATGCAGATAAATCCGAACAGGAGCAGCACCAGGTAAATCGGCTCGTTGTATTTTCCTGCGATCCTCGAAGCCGCGCGCGTTGCGCTGGCCAGTACAAACAGGTGCAATACCAGGCCGACGATCCCTCCATCACGAAGCGATGCCAGCAGGGCATTGTGCGCC
>DRQL01000294.1 GCA_011371465.1 Gammaproteobacteria bacterium
AGGCTGGACGACAGCAGGAAGGGCTCCACGCCCATATCCCGCAGGCGTGTAACAGCGCCTACCGCACTGTTGGTATGCAGGGTCGAAAACACCAGGTGGCCGGTAAGACTGGCCTGCACGGCAATCTCCGCGGTTTCCAGGTCGCGTATTTCACCCACCATGACCACGTCCGGATCCTGGCGCAGGATGGCGCGCAGGCCGCGCGCAAAACTCATTTCCACCTTGGTGTTGACCTGGGTCTGGCCGATGCCGTCCAGGTAATACTCGATGGGGTCTTCCACCGTCATGATATTGCGGCGCTTGTTGTTGAGGCGTTCCAGCGCCGCGTACAGGGTAGTGGTCTTGCCCGACCCGGTAGGGCCGGTAACCAGCACGATACCGTGCGGTTTCCGGATAAGCTCATCAATGCGGTCGCGGGTCTCGGCGGCCATCCCCAGGTGCTCCAGGTCCAGCCGTCCCGCCTGCTTGTCCAGCAGGCGCAGCACCACGCGTTCACCGTGGCCGGAAGGCAGGGTCGATACACGCACGTCAACCGCACGCCCGGCCACGCGCAGGGAAATGCGCCCGTCCTGCGGCAGGCGCTTTTCCGCGATGTCGAGCTTGGCCATGACCTTGATGCGCGATACCAGGATCGGCGCCAGCACGCGTTGCGGCTGCAACACCTCGCGCAGTACGCCATCCACGCGAAAGCGCACCACCAGCCTGTTTTCAAACGGTTCGATATGGATATCCGAAGCGTTTTCCTTCACCGCCTCGGTCAACAGGGCATTGATAAGGCGGATGATGGGGGCGTCGTCTTCGCTTTCCAGCAGGTCTTCGGTCTCGGGCAGGGCCTGGGCAATCTGGAACAGGTCCATGTCGTCACCGAGACCTTCCATCATCTGCATGGCTTCATTGGAACCCTGCTCATAGGTGGTCGCCAGCAGCGCATCGAACTGCTCTTCGCCCACTTCCCGCAACCGCAGCGGTCGATCCAGGAAGCGGCGCAGCTCGACCAGCGCCTGTGGATCAGCATCGTGCGTCAACACGACTTCGACCCGGTCACCGGTCGAGTCCGACACCAGCATGCGGTGCCGCCTGGCAAACATGAACGGGGGACGCCGGTCGGCTACCCCGCTTGATTCGGTCTCGGGTGCCTCGGCAACGCTGCCGGCTTCACTACTGCTCATCGGCTTCAGTATCAGCCGCGCGCGCTCCCTCGGGTGGCGCGTCAGAAGGTCCGAGGAACGGGGGTGGCAATTCCAGCAAATCGTCCGTGGAATGCATAAGCGGCGCACCCTTGCCGGACATCAGGGGAACACCCTCATTGTCTTTTTCGAGTTGCATGGCACGGATATAGTTGTACTTGGCACCGGTATACCGGTCAGCGGTTTCGTTGTCACGCAGTATGGTCGGGTGCAGGAATACCATCAGGTTGACCTTGTCCCGGTTGACGCTCTTGGAACGGAACAGGACGCCCAGGTAGGGAATGTCACCGAGCAGCGGCACTTTCTGTTCACTTTCGCGCACCCGGTCCTCGATCAGCCCGCCCAGCACCACGATATGGTTGTCATCCACCAGCACATTGGTCTTGATGTTGCGCTTGTTGGTAATCAGGTCCACCGCCTGCGCGTCATTGGAGATGGTGGACACCTCCTGGGTAATTTCCATGATGATGGAATTCCCTTCGTTGATCTGCGGCTTCACCTTGAGGGTAATACCCACGTCTTCACGCTGGACCGTCTGGAAGGGGTTGACGGACCCGGCAGCGGCACCGGTGTTGGTGAAGGAACCGGTAACAAAGGGTACATTCTGGCCCACGATAATCTCGGCTTCTTCGTTGTCCAGGGTGACCAGGGACGGCGTGGACAGGATATTCACATCCGAGTCTCCCGCCAGCGCATTGACCACCGCGGCAAAGTTCACACCACTACCGCCGATTTTGCCGACACCGAAAGACAGGCCCGGGGTCAGCGCCGGCAGCTGCTTGTTGATTACGCCATTGGCAATCTCGGTAAGCGAGTTACCGGTATTGGTGAAATTGGTTCCACCGATGGGAGCCGTGCTGCCGCTCAGGTCGAACACTGCCCATTTGACACCCAGTTCACGAGCACGGTTTTCACCGATTTCCGCGATGATGGCGTCCACCAGCACCTGCGCACGGCGAATATCGAGTTGCCGGATCACCGCTTCCAGCGAGCGCATCAGGGCCGGTGGCGCCGTGATCACCAGGGCATTGGTCGACTCGTCCGCCTGGATATCCAGCTGTTTCTCGATATTCTTGTTGGCGGCCGCTGCCGCACCCTTTTTGGCATCCTCACCCTGGGTTTTGCCGACGCCCCGCAGCACTTCGACCAGGTCAGCCGCCTTGGCATACTTGAGGTACAGCACCTTGGTATTTCCGCCACGCTCCAGCGGCGTATCCAGGTGTGAGATAATGGCGCGCAACCGCAGGCGGTTGGAGCGGTCCCCGCCGAGCAGCACGCTGTTGGTCCGCTCATCGGCCACCAGCGCCTGCGCCTGGGCGACGCCGCCCTTGGCCTGTGCCGGCTGGGCACGGCTGATGGCGTTCAGGATACGCACCACTTCCGCGGCCGACGCATACTCGAGACGAATGACCTCGATTTCGCTGTCGCTGACCTTGTCGATGCGGCGGATAATGTTGACCAGCCGCGAGACATTTTCGGCACGGTCGGACATGATCAGCACGTTGGTGGCCGGGTAGGCGGCAAGATGACCCTGCTGCGGCACCAGTGGCCGCAGGATCGGCACCAGCTGGGCAGCCGCCACGTTATCGACCTGCACGACGCGCGTCACCATCTCGTCACCGTGCCCCGGGTTTTCGTCGCCCACACTGGGGATGGAATCCTGTTTGGCACTGACATCCGGCAGAATCTTGATCACCGGGCCACTGGGCACTGCGGCAAAACCATGCACCTTGAGGATAGACAGGAATACCTGGTACACCTCGTCACTGTCCATGGCGCGCGAGGAAATCACCGTCACCTTCCCCTTGACGCGCGGATCGACGATGAAGTTTTTCCCCGTCACCTCGGCAACGGTACCAATCAGCGCATTGATATCCGCATCTTTCAGGTTCAGGGTGATGGTTTGCGCAAACAGCGGGCCCGCCCAGACCAGGCAGAGCACCCAGATGCCATGCAGCCAGTGCTTTTGTGTACTACTCCGGGATCCCACTTCACTCTACTCCTGCGCTACCGGCCGGACGACGGTAACGTCAGACTCATTGACGTTTCCTGGCCGCCTCTCAACAGTGTGATATCAACGCTGTCACCCTCACCCAGTGCCTGCATGGCCTTGATACCCTTGGCCGGTGAGTCGATCCGTACGCCGTTGATACTCGTTACTACATCCCCGGACTTCAGCCCGAGTTCCTTCATGGCAGCGGGGTCCCTGCCCGGCTGCAGGCGGAAACCGATAAATTTCCCGCCCCTGCGTTCCGGGGTCGCCCGCACGTAATTCATCATCGAGGCCGGGTTCCGCTTGATCTCGCTTCGGTAGCGGCTGAACGCAGCGGCACTACCTGAAGACGTATTGCGTACGGAACCGCGGGGAACCGCCCCCCCGGAGCCCAGTTTCATGATTTTCTTGGGCAGACGCAGTGTCTCAAAACGACCGTTGCGCTCCAGAATTATCCGGTCCGGGTAAATCTCTGCAAGCTTCGCTCCACCCGGCAACGGATCACCCGGCGCATAGCTGTTTTCCTTGCCCCGGGGGTCGCCGATAATCGCCCTTGCGCTGCCCGCGCTGCTGTCACCGCTTTCTGCGAATACACCCCGCAGCGTCAGTTTCAGGCGCGTTTCCGGTGCATTGACCGCCGATGGCTTCACCGGCTTGTCTTTGCCGGCCTCGCCGAACAGGTGCCAGCCGGCAATCTGCCGCTCGTCGATCCGGGGTGCCCGCTGCACGGCCGGCGCCGGGGCAACCGCAGCCGGTTGCTGTTGCGGTACGCCGCGGTTGTCGCCGGGCAGCAACGCCCAGCTCAGCCCCGCCAGCAACCACGCCAGCCAGACAATCAGGGCACCATTGACCACCTGTACCAGCCGGCCCGTCGGTATCGGGCGAAACCGGTTCAAAATAGCAGATTGTGGCAAGGCAAGGCTGACCATGGAATATAAAATTCGCTATATCGCTGAATAAGTAACCGCGGCCGGCTGGTAAATAACTTAAATGCCTGACACTAATCCGTTATTTTATCAAGTTTTCTGATTGTAGCCCAATTTGACAGCGGTATCCCCCACGGGTTCAGCGCTATAAACCCCTGTACACCCTTCCGCGGCCGTCAGGTGCCGGATCTTCGCCTCCGGCCCCCCTTTCCGGGGGCGCCACCACGCCCCCCGCCGCGTTTCTTTGCCGCGAACTTTCTTTTCGGCCTGGCCACCGGCGGGGCC
>DRQL01000295.1 GCA_011371465.1 Gammaproteobacteria bacterium
CCATAAAAACAGTAAGTAACAGTTGGCATGTTTTGTGGTATAAGAAATTTAGCAATTACTGAATTTATTAACGGGAAAATGTAAAGGTAGGTATGCCATGAGTGAAGTCTTTACCAAAAGCATGGCGAGAAACATCTATTACGGGGGAAGTGTCTTCTTCATCCTGTTGTTTCTCGCGCTGACCTTCGATACCTCCAGCGAGGTGCCCAAACGGGACAACCACGAGGCCATCACCGCACAGGTGGCGCTGGGCAAGAAAGTGTGGGAGGAAAATGACTGTATAGGCTGCCACACCCTGTTGGGTGAAGGCGCCTACTTCGCGCCCGAGCTGGGCAACGTCTACAAGCGTTTCGGTAACTCTACGGAGGCCATCGTCGGCTTTATCAAAAGCCGGCCCGTGGAGGGTGTTCCGGGTCGCCGCAGTATGCCGCAGTTCAATCTCAGCGACGAAGAGCTGCAGGCCGTGGCGGAGTTTCTGAAATATACCAGTGAGATCAATACCTCCAACTGGCCTCCGAACATTCAGGGATAAGGGGATCATCATGAAATATCAATCACAAGCTGTCGCAAAGCCCTATTTTATCGCCGCCATCGGCCTGTTTGTCGGACAGATCCTGTTTGGCCTGGTGATGGGATTGCAGTATGTCATGGGGGATTTCCTGTTCCCGGAAATCCCGTTCAATGTCGCACGCATGGTGCACACCAACCTGCTGATCGTGTGGTTGCTGTTCGGCTTCATGGGTGCCGCCTACTTCCTGGTGCCGGAGGAAACCGAACGAGAGCTGCACAGCCCGCTGCTCGCCAAAGTCCTGTTCTGGGTGTTCCTGGTGGCTGGTGCGCTGACGATCCTGGGTTACCTGCTGGTGCCGTATGCGCGGCTGGCGGAACTCACCATGAACGACCTGTTGCCGACCATGGGACGCGAGTTCCTGGAGCAGCCGACCATTACCAAGATCGGTATCGTGGTCGTGGCGCTGGGTTTTCTCTACAACATCGGTGTAACGATCCTGGCCGGTCGCAAGACCGTCGTGAGCATGGTGCTGCTGACCGGCCTGGTCGGTCTGGCGGTCTTCTTCCTGTTCTCTTTCTATAACCCGGATAACCTGGTCAACGACAAGTTCTACTGGTGGTGGGTGGTCCATCTCTGGGTGGAAGGTGTCTGGGAACTGATCCTGGCCTCGATCCTGGCCTTTGTGCTGATCAAGGTGACCGGTGTGGACCGCGAGGTCATCGAGAAGTGGATGTACGTCATTATCGCCATGGCCCTGATCAGCGGTATTATCGGTACCGGGCATCACTATTACTGGATCGGTGCGCCGGAGTACTGGCAGTGGTGGGGTTCGATCTTCTCGGCCCTGGAACCGATCCCGTTCTTCATGATGACGGTGTTTGCCTTCAACATGGTGAACCGCCGTCGCCGTGAACATCCCAACAAGGCCGCCGTACTGTGGGCGCTGGGTACCGCCGTGATGGCGTTCCTCGGGGCCGGTGTGTGGGGTTTCCTGCATACCCTGGCACCGGTCAACTACTACACGCACGGCAGCCAGATTACGGCGGCACACGGTCACATGGCGTTCTACGGTGCCTACGTGATGATTGTGTTGACCATCATTTCCTATGCCATGCCGATACTGCGCGGCCAGGAAGCCGCCGATCCGCGTGCCCAGGTGCTGGAAATGTGGTCGTTCTGGCTGATGACGGTGTCGATGGTGTTTATCACACTGTTCCTGACCGGAGCCGGCGTCCTGCAGGTCTGGTTGCAGCGCTTCACCGATGACCCGCAACCGTTCATGGTGGTCCAGGAGAAGATCGCGGTGTTCTACTGGCTGCGTGAAGCCGCCGGCGGTGTATTCCTGATCGGCCTGATCCTGTACGTGGCTGCCTTCTTCGTGAAGGGCGGTGAGCGCGTAATGGCCAGCAACGCAGTGGCCGATACCGCCTGATGGAACGGATCGCCAGTCACCCGGCAGCCGGGCAAAACAAGGCCCTGCCGGGTGACTTTGCGATCTGGATCTTCATCTATGCCGAACTGCTGGTGTTCGGCATCTTCTTTCTGGCCTATGCCTATACGCGCGCGCAGCACGTGGCCCTGTTCAATGAATACCAGCAGCACCTGGACCGGGAAAGCGGCGCCATCAATACCCTGGTGCTGATCACGTCCAGTTATTTCGTGGTCATGGCCGTGAATGCTGTGCGCCGGGGTGCAGCGCGTCGCTGTGGGCAGTGGCTGGTGCTGGCCATAGGCAGTGGCGGTGTGTTCGTGGTTGTCAAACTGGCCGAGTTTGCCGCCAGGCACGCGGAGGGTGTAACGCTCAGTACCAATACCTTTTACATGTTCTACCTGTCCCTGACCTTTTTTCATTTCATGCACGTGTTGATGGGCATGGTGATTTTGTCGGTGGTGGCGGTAAAGGCATACCAGGGCGCCTACAACGCGCTGGAGCATACCGGCGTCGAGACCGGAGCGTCCTACTGGCACATGGTCGACCTGGTCTGGATTGTCCTGTTCCCGCTGGTGTACGTGCTGCACTGATATGGACATGAACGCTCGCAGGGCATTGCAGGTATGGCTGGCACTGGTGGTGCTGACCCTGCTGACCTGGGCGGTGGGCAGGGCAGGGCTGGGCGGCGCTCCGGTGATTGCCGGTATACTGCTGTCAGTGGCCGTCAAGGGACAGATGGTGGCTGACGTGTTTATGGGCTTGCGGGGTGTACGCAGTCCCTGGCGCTGGATGGTGAGCGGCTGGTTGCTGGTGGTCCTGGTGCTGATCGGCCTGGCTTTTTTTACGGGAGAAACCTGACATGGTCAACGAGGTACGGCAGTTATCGTCATCCGCTGAGGATATTCCTTTTTACCAGCCACAGGGTGGTGAAGTGGAACTGTTTGAGTATGCGCACCGCAACCAGTTACCGATGTTGCTCAAGGGGCCGACCGGCTGCGGCAAGACGCGGTTTGTTGAGCACATGGCGGCGCGCCTGGGGCGGCCCCTGTACACGGTTTCCTGCCACGACGACCTGACGGCCGCCGACCTGGTGGGCAGGCACCTGATCGGTGACGGTGCGACCTACTGGAATGACGGCCCGCTGACCCGGGCGGTGCGCGAAGGCGCCATCTGTTACCTGGACGAGGTGGTGGAGGCGCGCAAGGATACCACGGTGGTCCTGCATCCCCTGTCCGACAATCGCCGCATCCTGCCTATCGAGCGCACGGGTGAAACCCTGCACGCGCCACCGGAGTTCATGCTGGTGGTGTCCTACAACCCCGGTTACCAGAACATGCTCAAGGGCATGAAACCCTCGACCCGCCAGCGCTTCGTGGCGGCGCGCTTTGATTTTCCTGCTGCGGAAACCGAACAGCTGATCATCGTGCGTGAAACCGGTGTCGACGAGGCGCTGGCCGCACGGCTGGTCCGGCTGGCGCACAGCCTGCGCGCGCTCAAGGACCACGACCTGGAGGAGTCGGCATCGACGCGTCTGCTGATCTATACCGCGCAGCTGCTACGCGACGGATTCGACCCCATCGAGGCCTGCCGCGCGGCGTTGATCGAACCGCTTACGGACGACGAGCCCACGGTGGAAGCGCTGATGGAAGTCGTCCAGGCTGATTTCGGGGTGTGAAGTGGATGCCACGACC
>DRQL01000296.1 GCA_011371465.1 Gammaproteobacteria bacterium
CCTGTCACGCATGGTGCGCAGCAGCCTGCTGGAAGTGCTGGGCGAGGATTTTATCCGCACGGCGCGTGCCAAGGGGCTGTCCGCCCGCCAGGTACTGATCCGGCATGGTCTGCGTAATGCCTGGTTACCCATCCTGACCCTGCTGGGCATGCAGGTGGGCGCACTGCTGGGTGGCGCGGTCATTACCGAAACCATCTTCAACTGGCCCGGCATCGGTTCACTGCTGGTCGAGTCGATCCAGCGCCGTGACTACCCCGTGGTACAGGCCTGTGTGCTGATGATCAGCCTGGCCTATGTCACCATCAACCTGCTGACCGACCTGTTGTATGCCTGGGTGGACCCGCGCATACGCCTGGGGCAGCGTTGATGCGGCCGGTCTGGCCAGGGGTCATCCTGTTGCTGTGGGCGCTGGTTGCGCTGACGGCACCCTGGCTGCCCCTGCAACCCGAGCGCATCGAACTGCAGGCGATCCTGCAGGGGCCGTTCCAGTCCTTCTGGCTGGGTGCGGACGACCTGGGCCGTCCGGTACTGGACCGGGTGCTGGTCGGCGCGCGCACGTCCTTCCTGGTAGCCGCCTGGGTGGTCACCCTGTCGGTAGCGGTCGGTACCCTGCTGGGCAGTATGGCGGCCTATATCGGCGGTATCTGGGACCGCGCACTGGTGATGGTGATCGACATTTTCATGGCCTTCCCGGGCATCCTGCTGGCCATTGCGCTGGCCGGCCTGCTGGGACCGGGTATCGATAACCTGGTGCTGGCACTGACCCTGGTGGGCTGGGTCGGTTACGCACGCCTGGCGCGCGCCCAGGTGCTGTCGGTGCGGCACCGGGAACATGTGCTGGCCGCCAGGGCACTGGGTAGCGGAACCGTGCGCATTGTCAGCCGTCACCTGGTCCCCCTGATCAGCGCGCCGCTGGTGGTGGAGGCCACCTTCGGGGTCGCCGCCGTCGTCGTCGCGGAATCCGGGCTGTCCTTTCTCGGCCTGGGTGTGCAGCCGCCCGAGGCCTCCTGGGGCAGCATGATCCGCGACGGTGTGCGCTACATGCTGGTAGCGCCACACCTGGTGCTGGTGCCCGGCAGCCTGCTTTTTCTGGTAGTGTTGAGTGTCAATCTTCTCGGCGACCGCCTGCGCGATTACCTCGATGTACGCAGCGCGGGGACGGTAACGGGGCAGGGGACTGGAAAATGAGTATTGGACCGGTGATGGCGGACGTGCAGGGCCTGGAGCTGCAGGCGGAAGAGCGTGACCTGCTGCAGCATCCGGCCGTGGGCGGTGTAATTCTGTTCAGCCGCAACTACGAATCGCCTGAACAGCTCCAGCAGCTGACCAGGGAGATCCACGGCCTGCGCCAGCCGCCGTTGTTGCTGGCGGTGGACCAGGAGGGTGGGCGGGTGCAACGTTTTCGCGACGGATTTTACCGTCTGCCTCCGGTCGGGCAACTGGGTGCGCTGTACACAAAGGACCGCAACCGGGCGCTGCGCCTGTGCGAGGAAGCCGGCTGGATGATGGCCAGTGAAGTACTCTCGGTCGGCGTCGATCTCAGCTTTGCACCGGTACTGGACCTGGACCTGGGCGTGTCGGCGGTCATCGGTGACCGCGCTTTCCACCGTGCGCCGGACGCTGTCGCCGAACTGGCGCAGGCCTACCAGCGCGGCATGCACGCGGCCGGCATGGCCACGGTCGGCAAGCATTTCCCCGGCCACGGTGGGGTGACGGTGGATTCACACCATGCGCTTCCCGAGGATGAACGCTCCCTGGCCGACCTGGAACTGCAGGACCTGGTGCCGTTCGAACGCCTGATCCACAACGACCTCAACGGGATCATGGCGGCACACGTACTGTATCCGCAGGTGGACAGCCAGCCGGCCGGTTTTTCCCGGCGCTGGCTGAGCGATATCCTGCGCACGTCGCTGGGATTCCAGGGCGCCATCTTCAGCGACGATCTCAGCATGGGGGGTGCCTGCTGGGCAGGCGATTACCCCGAACGCGCACGTGCCGCCCTGGAGGCGGGCTGTGATATGGTGCTGGTCTGCAACCAGCCGCAACACGCCGCCGAGGTCATCGAATCACTGGCCGGTCACAACGATCCGGCCGCGCACCTGCGCCTGGCAAGAATGCACGGCTCGAACTGGCCGCAGCGCCGCGAGCTGCTGGCATCGCGACGCTGGCAAGCGGCCGTGTCACTGCTGGAAAGCTGCGAACCCGAGCGCTGGCTGGATATGGACCTGGAGTAGAAGGGTGGATACCGAAGCAACCGTACTGCAATTCGTTTCCGACTGGACGGGGGCAAATACCTGGGTGGTGCAGGTGTTCGTCATCGTGTTCCTGGCGCTGCTGTTCGATTTTGTCCAGCGCCGCCTGTTGAAACGCCTGCACCGGAAACTGGAAAGCACCCGGAATCCCTGGGACGATGCACTGATCCGTTCCGCCATGCGCCCGTTGAGCGCCCTGATCTGGATTACCGGTATCAGTTTTGCCGCCGACATCGTCGCCGCGGAAACGAAGGCGCCCCTGTTCGAAGCGGTGGGGCCGTTGCGACACGTGGGCATCATTGCCACGCTGGCCTGGTTCCTGGTCCGCCTGGTCAGCAACATGCAGCAGTCCATCATCGAGCGCGGCATGTCCAGCGGCGAGCCTTATGACCGCACCACCGCAGATGCCATCGGCAAGCTGACGCGCGTATCCATCCTGATCACGGCGGCGCTGGTCATCCTGCAGACACTGGGATTCAGTGTGTCCGGTGTACTGGCCTTTGGCGGTATCGGCGGTATCGCCGTTGGCTTTGCAGCCCGGGACCTGCTGGCCAACTTCTTTGGCGGCCTGATGCTGTACCTGGACCGGCCCTTCAGTGTCGGTGACTGGATACGCTCACCGGACCGGGAAATTGAGGGCACGGTGGAAAATATCGGCTGGCGCCTGACCACCATCCGCAACTTTTCCAAGCGTCCCATCTACGTACCGAACTCCGTATTCGCCAACATTGCCGTGGTAAACCCTTCGCGCATGACCCACCGGCGCATCAAGGAAACCATCGGCATCCGTTACGAGGATGCTGATAAAATGAGCGCTATCGTACAGGCCGTGGAAACCATGCTGAAACAGCACCCGGAAATCGACAGCTCACAGACCCTGATGGTCAACTTCAACCGGTTTGCGCCGTCGTCACTGGATTTCTTCATCTATACCTTTACCCATACGACCAACTGGATGAAGTATCACGATATCAAGCAGGATATCCTGCTGCGGATTGAAAGGATCATTCGCGAGGCGGGTGCTGAAATCGCTTTCCCGACCTCGACGGTACACCTGTCAGGCAGCCTGGATAGGTGTGAGTGATTAGCGTGGGCTGCCTGTTCTGCCTGACGGCTGCGCACAGTCGCGCTGTGAATACGTCCCTGTACGCTCGACGGCAGCATCCCTGCTGCCGACGGTCTGTGCGCAGCCGTCAGGCAGAACAGGCTCTTTTTGGTTACAGCAGCGGGAGTTGCTACAGCAAGTCATGAACAGCGACACAGACAACATACGCGCGGTACAGCAGCAGGCGGACTGCCTGTTTTCCCGGGCCGAGGTCGAGCAGGCACTGGACCGCCTGGCCCTCGATATCGAACGTGAACTGGGCGACCGGGACCCGTTACTCCTGTGCGTCATGACCGGGGGACTGGTGCCGGCCGCCGAACTGTTTACCCGCATGGAGTTTCCCGTACAGCTGGATTACCTGCATGCTACCCGCTACCAGGGCACTGTCGGCGGCAGCGAACTGAAGTGGATCACCATGCCCTCACAGCCCCTGCAGGGACGCACGGTGCTGGTCGTCGATGACATCCTGGACGAGGGTCTGACCCTCGCTGCCATCCTGTATTATTGCCGGGAACAGGGCGCCAGCGCGGTCTACAGTGCTGTACTGGTGGAAAAACTGCATGCGCGCAAGCACGCCGGGCTGCAGGCGGATTTCGTGGGATTGCAGGTCGATGACCGCTACGTGTTTGGCTATGGCATGGATTACCACGGCTACCTGCGCAATGTGAAAGGCATCTACGCGGTTGCGGAAAACGAGCCGGCAAAACCCCGAAGCAAATGACGCGCCGTCAGGCAAACGAACCGAAACACCCCCGGACGAGATCCCTATGGCAGACCTTGCAATCATCGGCGGCACCGGCCTGACGACGCTGAAGAACCTTGAAATCACCCGTCACGAGCCGATGCAGACACCCTGGGGCGAGCCGTCCGGGCCACTGGTATATGGCCATGTAGGCCACAGCGAAGTGGTCTTCCTCGCCCGGCACGGGCCGCAACACACCATCCCGCCACACCGGGTGAACTACCGGGCCAACCTATGGGCATTGCGGGAGGCGGGCGCGCAGCAGGTGATCGCGGTCGCGGCAGTCGGTGGCATCCGTGCGGAGTTGCAGCCGGGAATACTGTCGATCCCCGACCAGATCATCGACTATACCTGGTCACGCGAGCATACCTATTTCGAGAGTGACCTCAGTGAAGTGACCCATATCGATTTTACCCGTCCCTACAGTGAGGAACTCCGGCAGGCACTGATCACGGCGGCACGGGATAGCGGCGTGCCCCTGGTCGACGGCGGGGTATACGCGGCCACCCAGGGACCACGGCTGGAGACCGCCGCCGAGATCGACCGCCTGGACCGGGATGGCTGCAGCATTGTGGGCATGACCGGCATGCCGGAAGCGGCGCTGGCCCGCGAACTGGGACTGGCGTATGCACACTGTGCCGTGGTCGCCAACCGCGCGGCCGGGCGGGGCACGGAAACCATCACCATGGAGGATATCGAGGCCAGTCTCGCCGCGGGAATGGAAACCGTCAGGCGGCTGCTGGAAACCGTGCTGCCGGTACTGTTGCCACCGGCCTGAGCGCGCTGCCTGCAGGCAACACGAAAACCGGCCTACACCTCGAACCGGGAGGTCAGTTCCTGCAGCTCCTGTGCGACGTCCTGCAGGTCAGCGTTGGATGCGTGCATGCTCTGTGACCGCGCGCTGCGCTGGACGGCAAGGCCGTTTATGGTATCGACGTTCTGCATGATTTCGTTGCCGACGGCACTCTGTTCTTCCGTTGCGGAAGCAATCTGGATAATCAGGTCGTTGACCTGTGCAACCGAAGCGGCAATCTCCGCCAGTGTTTCGGCCGCCCGTTCCACCTGGTCGGAACTGTTCTGCGCGCCATTCTGTGCCTCTTCCATGACCCGCACGGCATCCGCGGCCCCTGCCTGCAGACGCTCGATCATCTCCTGGATTTCGGTAGTCGACTGTTGGGTACGGTTTGCCAGCGAACGCACTTCATCGGCCACGACGGCGAACCCGCGCCCCTGCTCACCCGCGCGGGCAGCTTCGATGGCGGCATTCAGTGCCAGCAAGTTGGTCTGTTCGGCGATGCCGCGTATGACGTCGAGTACGGTTCCTATACAGCCGGATTCCCGGTGCAGTTTATGCACCACGTCAGCGGCCGTGCCGACTTCACGGGAGAGCATGTCAATCCCGCCAATCGCTTCGGTAGCGATCAGGGCACCGTCCCTGGCCGAGCTGTTGGCGTCGTGAGCCGTACTGGCTGCCGTTTCGGAATTGCGGGCAATTTCCTGCACGGTAGCGGCCATTTCATTCATGGCTGCAACCACCTGCTCGGTTTCCATGTCCTGCGTTTGCGCGGCTTCTGAAGCACCGTTGATCACCTCGCCCAGCCGGCCCGCGGTATCACTCAGTCGTTCGGCATCTTTCTGCAGTCGCCCGATAGTATCCTGCATGCAGTCGCAGAAGCGGCCCAGGCTGGTCCCTACGTGCCGTGCTTCGGTGCTGCTGCCCAGGTCTGCCTGAAAGGAGAATTTTCCATCCGCCAGTCGGTCGAAGGCTTTCTGCATACCGTTGATCAGGCGGCCTACCTGCCTGGAATTGGACCAGGCGACCAGCGAACCCACCAGCAACGCGATCAGCAGCAGGGACATCATGGTAGTACGGCTGTTTTCAATGCCTGCCAGCAGGGTTTTGTTGGCCGTGTCCAGGCGACGGCGTTCCTGCTCGATGATATTCACTACATGATCGTGGATACGCTCGATCAGGGGTGCAATTTCGGTACGCAGCACGTAACCGTCGGTACGCCAGCGCTCGCTGCTGTGCAGTTTCACTACTGCATCGAAGGCCTTGAAGAAGGGACCGACCATCTCCACCAGCTGATCAAAGCTGTCTTCCTGGTCGAGGTTCATCATGGCACGTTTCTGTTCCAGGCTTTGAAACAGTTTTTCGGTACGCTCGCGGAGAATGGTGATTTCCTCCACCGACGACTGGTTGCGCAGTGCCAGGTATGCCCGGATATTGGACATGATATTCACCCAGCTGTAGCGGAGATCACCGATAGCCATCAGCAGCGAGCGCCGTTCCGGTGTGGCCGTTTCCTCGGCTTCTGACTGCAGCATGGTGCTCATGAGCTGCAACATTTGCTGGCCCAGCGGGTTTACCTCCCGGGCAGCGTGCAGCATGGCCGGGTAGTTCTGCGTGCGGTTACCGACCAGTTTTTCCATGCGTTCCATCGTACTGGCGAATAATTCAATATCGCTGTGTATTTGCGCAAAACTTTGCGGGTCGTGCAGCCCCTGCTCCGTCAGGAACCATTCCAGTCGTTTCAGTGTTTGCCTGGCAGACTCGAATTGCTGACGGTAGTGTGTCCGGTACTCTTCTTCGCCGCTCAGCAGGTAGTAACCCAGGTACTGCGCGGCGCCGGTCAACTGGGTTTTGAGATCTGCGGAGGTGGTGAGGGTAGGGATCACCAGGTTGCTGGTATCCGTAGCCAGGTGCTCAACGCGTTTCAGGCTGACCAGGCCACTGCTGACCACCACGACCAGAATTAACAGAATAATTGAGAAACCAATCCAAACTCTTTGTTTTATCGATAGTTTATTTAATTTCCTTACATCCATGCGGACACCTTCTGAGTTATCCTGCTTCCAGAGCTATGGGGTCTGGCCAGTGGTGACTATGTCGCCGGGGATACATTTTTCTTGAGCAGTGCCGGGCAAGCGTACCGCACTGAAGTCCTGGAACGGGTTCCTGCAAACCCGTAAGGCCCTCGCCCGGCAGTTCAGCACGCTGGCGAATTCCACTGGCTTCCAGCTGTTTATTTATACCGCTTGCGGGTCTATACCCTAAAAGACCACTGACCCATTCGTCATTCCGGTAAAAGCCGGGATGACTGTAAAGGGATAGATCAGCGGCTCCCTGAACAGGTGCTGACCAGTTTGTTGTTTGCTGTTCCGGCCTGCGCCGGAACTACCAATGCCTGCCGGCACCGGGTCACCTCACCTGGAAGAAGCCGGTGTCACAGCAGTGGTGGGTGACTGAGCAGGCGCTGGCGGAACCGGCGCCGTCTCCTGCGGCGGCGGTTCATACGGTGTAATCAGGGCGATCACGCCAAAGCGGGGATTGTCGAAATAATGAATCTCGCCGCTGCGCATGCGCCGGTGTTCGCTGAGCCGGAATTCAGGAATCTCCAGTTCCAGCAGTTCAGACGACTGGTCAGCCACCGGGGTATGCAGTTGCAGGTCCAGGTACAGGTGCAGGTAGCGTTCAACGGCGACACGCGCCGCACCGTCGACATAGGCCCTGCCGCGCCTGTCCCTGTCGCCGGACAGGCTGACGGGGGTTGCCCGGGAACGATCGAGCACGGCCTGCCGCCAGGCAAAGTAGGCAACCGGACGATAGCGTGAAGACCGGCCCAGGGCGTTGCGTTCCGCTGTCAGGCGCCAGGCCTTTTCCGGCAACCAGTCGATTTTATCCGTTGCGGTATCAGTGCCGGCCGGTTCCTCCCCGGTCTCTTCAAACCACTGCGAGTAGTCGATAGGCCAGATCTCTCCGCCGTCATCCACCACCAGGTTCTGGAATACCAGCAGTTCGATTTCAAATACCCGCGAGGCAGTACCCGGTTCCTCGGCATACCCGGGAGCAGCGGGCAGGGTGGCGACCAGCAGGGCAAACACGGCCAGTAGTGGATAGGTATAGCGTTTCGTCATACGAACATCCTGCCCTAGTGCGGCCGCGCGCTCAAGTTGTCCAGCAGCCGATCGACGCTGGCGATCCGTACAGCCACGTTCGCCATATCGAAGCGAAAGCGGATTTTATCCGGACCATCCAGGCTGTAGTGCTGTGGCTGGCCCTGGATCAGCTGGATGATGGTTGCGGGGTCGACGTCGGGCTCCGGCCCGAATATCAGGCGCCCGCCGGCCTCGCCGGCGTCAATCTTGCGAATCCCGAGGGGCACTGCCCGGAGCTTCAGCGCGGTAATACTGAACAGCTGTTTGACCGGGTCGGGTAACAGGCCGAAACGATCGATCATCTCCACCTGCAGTTCCCGAAGTTCACTCTCGTCCGCCGCACTGGCGATGCGCTTGTACAGGATCAGGCGCGCGTGGACATCGGGCAGGTAGTCGTCCGGGATCAGGGCGGGCACGTGCAGGTCGACTTCCGGGCCGTGGTTCAGGGGCTGCTCCAGTTCCGGTTCGCGACCGGCCTTCAGTGCCGCGACCGCGCGTTCCAGCAACTCGGTATACAGGGTAAAACCGATCTCCTGGATCTGACCGCTCTGTTCATCGCCCAGCAGTTCGCCGGCGCCGCGGATCTCCAGGTCGTGGGTGGCGAGTGTGAACCCGGCACCCAGGTCCTCCAGTGACTCGATGGCCTCGATGCGCTTGATGGCATCGTCGGTCATGGCCTTGCGGTGCGGCACCAGCAAATAGGCATAGGCACGGTGGTGGGAACGGCCCACCCGACCGCGTAGCTGGTGCAGCTGCGCCAGGCCAAGCCGGTCCGCACGGTTGATGAGGATGGTGTTCGCCGTAGGCACATCGATCCCGCTCTCGATAATGGTGGTACAGAGCAGGATATTGAAACGACGGTGATAGAAATCGAGCATGACCTGTTCCAGGTCCCGTTCGCGCATCTGCCCGTGGCCGATGCGGATGCTGGCTTCGGGCACCAGTTCGCGCAACTCGCGCGCGATCTTTTCAATGCTCTCCACCTCGTTGTGCAGGAAATAGAGCTGGCCGCCACGCGTGATCTCACGCAGGCAGGCTTCACGTATGGTGCTGGCATTCCACTCGGTGATAAAGGTCTTGATGGCCAGGCGCTGGGCCGGCGGCGTGGCGATAATGGAAAGGTCCCGCAGACCGGACAGCGACATGTTCAGGGTGCGGGGTATCGGTGTCGCCGTCAGGGTGAGCAGGTCCACTTCGGAACGCAGGGCCTTGAGCCGTTCCTTTTGCCGCACCCCGAAACGGTGTTCTTCGTCGATGATCACCAGCCCGAGATTGC
>DRQL01000297.1 GCA_011371465.1 Gammaproteobacteria bacterium
AGTCATCCGGATCGAATCCTTTCGAAAGATCTTCTCCGTACATGCTCTGCCGTGTTTCGTGGATTCGCTACTGTGCACCGCACTGTTTACCCATACAGTTTCCCTGAGTGACGCGAATGATGCCTGAAATCACTACCATCCCCCTTTTCCAGCGATAACCAAGCCGGCTCCCGGCGCCGGATTCCCGCCATATTCACCCGAACGCCCGGTGCGGTTAGAATACCGATTGATCCTCGCCCACTACGCTGAGACACTGACCCTATGAATTTTCCCGGTATTGAAGAATTTGTCGGCAATACGCCGCTGGTGCAGCTGAAACGGCTGCCCGGCGAGACCAGCAATACGATCCTGGTCAAGCTGGAGGGTAATAATCCGGCCGGTTCGGTGAAGGATCGTCCGGCGCTCAGCATGATCGCGCACGCGGAGGCGCGCGGGGAAATCAAACCCGGCGATACGCTGATCGAGGCGACCAGCGGGAATACCGGGATTGCGCTGGCCATGGCGGCAGCTATGAAGGGGTACCGGATGGTGCTGATCATGCCGGACAACATGAGTGTCGAGCGCCGCCAGGTGATGAAGGCGTTTGGGGCCGAGATTATTTATGTGACGCGGGAACAGAGCATGGAAGGCGCGCGTGACCTGGCCAAGCAGATGGAGGCCGAGGGCAAGGGCAGGGTGCTGGACCAGTTTTCCAACCCCGATAACCCGCTGGCCCATTACGAGACGACCGGCCCGGAAATCTGGCGCGATACAGAAGGCACGATCACGCACTTTGTCAGTGCCATGGGGACCACGGGTACCATCATGGGCACCTCCCGTTATCTCAAGGAGCAGAACCCGGCTATCGAGATTGTCGGGGTGCAGCCGGTGGAGGGGGCGTCCATTCCCGGTATCCGGCGCTGGCCGAAGGAATACCTGCCGTCGATCTTCGACGCCAGCCGGGTGGATATCACCATCGACGTGGGGCAGGAGGATGCGGAGCAGACCACCCTGGCGCTGGCTGCGCGGGAAGGCATTTTCTGCGGGGTGTCATCCGGCGGCGCGGTGGCCGCGGCGCTGATGCTGAGTAAACAGGTGGAGAACGCGGTGGTCGTCGCTATTATCTGTGACCGTGGCGATCGTTACCTGTCTACCGGGGTGTTTCCCGATTGATGTGGGGAGGAATTCTCCGTCATTGCGAGCGCAGCGCGGCAATCTCTTTGGCATGGCGCCAGGCTGGAAGAGATTGCCGCGCTGCGCTCGCAATGACGGGTGGGGTTGTGGTGGCGGGTTAGTTTGGGGTTCGCAGGCGTTTCTGCGTCGGTTGTGTCGTGTTACTGTCGTGCTGTGCCTGGTCCTTTTGTCCTGCACAGCTTCGGCAATCGGGCGGGTGCAGCTTCAACTGGGCGATATCGCATCCGAAGGCTGGCGGCTGGAGGATGTCAGCCTGTCGTTTGACCTGTTGGCTTCCGATCAGCCCGGTCTGCAACTGGAAGTTGCTTCGCTCACCATCGGTGATTACCGGGTCGCGGACCTGCGCCTGACCTGTGCGGCATTCGAGTTATTGCCTGCGGCGGTCGATTGCCCCGACGGGCGTCTCAGCCTGTCCAGTGATGCGGTCAGTGCGAAGGCCCTGCCGGCGAGTTTCCATTACCGTTTTGATACCCGTGAACTCCGTGTGTCGCTGTCCGCGCTGCCGCTGGCCGGTGGCAGGACGGATGTGCAGTTCCACCAGGCTGACGGGCAGTGGCAGCTGAAGGCGCAGCTGGCGGGCACTTCGCCGGGCGGGATGGCAGATCTGCTCGGCAAGCTGGGGCAGGCCGTCCCGGCGTTGGGTTACCAGGGGTCGCTCAGCGGCCGCCTGCAGGTGTCGGGTAACGGCGCGGGGCTGACGCGGATCAGCTGGGATGTGCAGCTGCGCGATGGCGGTTACAGCAATGCCGAGGGCAGCCAGGCGGCGGAGGCGCTGCAGCTGGACAGTCGTGGTTCCGCCCGGCCGCTGGCGGCGGGCTGGCGGGTCCGGTCTTCCCTGAACGCGCGTGCGGGTATGTTGTACGCCGAGCCGGTGTACCTGGAGTTCTCCGCGGCCCGGCCACTGGAACTGTCGCTGGACCTGGACTGGCTGGCGGACCGGGATGAGCTGCGGGTGCGTTCCCTGACCTTTAACCAGCCGGGGGTGGTGACCGGCCGGCTGGCTGCACGCCTGCAACCGGCGGCGGACCCGCCGCTTCGGCAGCTCACGGTGGAGATCGAGAAGTCCTCGTTCCCGGGGCTGTACGACAACTGGCTGCAACCCTGGCTGGCGGGCACGGCGCTGGACAACCTGGAGACGGAAGGCGGCCTGCACGGCAAACTGGTGCTGGTCGATGGGCAGCCTGAAGACCTGCAACTCACGCTCGACAAGCTGTCATTCGAGGCGCCATCCGACCAGTTCGGGGTGCAGGGGCTGGACGGCAAGCTGCAATGGGACCGCAAGGGTCACGTCCACACCTCCACGCTGGCGTGGCAGGGCGCCAACTACAACCGGCTGCAGCTCGGTGCCGCGCAGCTGGCACTGGAAACCGATGCCCGCAGTATGAAGATGCGGCAACCGCTGGTGGTGCCGCTGCTCGACGGCAAGCTGCACGTTGAGGAATTCGAGCTCGACTGGAAGGATGGCAAGCCGGGCTGGCTGCTGGATGGCTTTCTGACCCCGGTGTCCATGCGGGCTTTCAGTACCGCGCTGGGCTGGCCGGAGCTGTCCGGCACGCTGTCGGGCATGGTGCCCAGGGTGCGTTATGAAGACGGTGTGCTGACCCTGGGCGGCACCCTGCTGGTGCAGGCCTTCGATGGCGATATCACCCTGCGCAACCTGCGTATCGAACAGCCGCTGGGCACGGTGCCGCGGCTGTGGGCCGATGCGCGCATTGTGAACCTGGACCTGAAAACGCTGACCCGGACCTTTTCCTTTGGCCGTATCGAGGGGCGTTTGCAGGGACGCGTGGACGGCCTCTACATGGAGGCCTGGCAGCCGGTGGCGTTCGATGCGGAGTTTGCCACCCCGGAAGACGACGACAGCCGGCACCGCATCAGCCAGAAGGCGGTGGACAATATCTCCAACCTGGGCGGTTCCGGCCTGGGCGGGGCGCTGTCACGCAGTTTCCTGCGCTTCCTGGAGGACTTTCCCTATAAACGGTTGGGTATTCGCTGTCGCCTGCAAAACGGCGTCTGTTACATGGGTGGGGTGGCGCCGGCCGAGCGGGGCTATTACCTGGTCCAGGGTCGCTGGCTGCCGCCGCGGCTGGATGTGATCGGCTTTGCCGACGAGGTCGACTGGGCGGTGCTGCTCGACCGGCTGAAATCCGTCACCGGCGGGGACGGCG
>DRQL01000298.1 GCA_011371465.1 Gammaproteobacteria bacterium
GAAAATGAAAAACAGGCACGCTTGTTGCTCTAGGTAATGTACCAAGACCGAATAATAAACAAGTTTTGAAACAGTGTTGCGGTAGATGCTTTTCGAAAACGGTGTTGGAGGAGTTGATTACAATAAACGTTGACAGGTAGAGAGAACTTCACAGCGTAGCGTTACAACAACAAGGCTCACAGGACCACAAAAGCTATAATAATTGAAAGAGCCCATTCCGACCCGCCATTTTGGCGGGTTTTTTTATGCCGGTCTATTCATCGGTCCAGGCATAGACCAGGAAAAAAACCGCCAGTCCACCCAGCACCCAGCTGAGCAACGGTGCCCCGCCCCACATGGCCGGGGTGTAACCGTCCAGGCCGAAGATGACGGAAGCGCTGATCAACAGGGCGCCGCCGACAATGGCGGCCAGCGAGCGCTGGCTGGAGCGGCGCATCTGTTCCCGCAGTTTTTCCAGCTCACGGGATTCCCACTGGATGCGCAGTTTTCCTTCCGTGGCCTGTTGCAGGGTGCGGTGTACCAGCTGGGGTATTTCCGGCAGCTGCTCGCTCCACTCCGGCAGGCTGCGGCTCATGCGCCCGATGAACGCGCGTGCACCGACCTGCTCGCTGACCCAGCGTTCCAGGAACGGTTTTGCCGTTTGCCACAGGTCGAGGTCCGGGTACAGCTGGCGCCCCAGGCCTTCGATGTTAAGCAGCGTCTTTTGCAACAGCACCAGCTGTGGCTGGATCTCCATGTTGAAACGGCGTGCGGTCTGGAACAGGCGCAACAGCAGTTGTCCGAAGGAGATCTCTTTCAGCGGGCGTTCAAAGATGGGCTCGCAGACCGAGCGAATGGCGGATTCGAATTCATCGATACGCGTGCCCTGCGGCACCCATTCGGACTCGACGTGCAGTTCCGCCACCCGGTGGTAATCACGGCGGAAAAAGGCCAGGAAGTTCTCCGCCAGGTAGCGCTGGTCGCTGGGGCTCAGGGTGCCCATGATGCCGAAGTCGACCGCCATGTAGCGGCCATCGGCGGAGACAAAGATATTGCCGGGGTGCATGTCGGCGTGGAAGAAGTTGTGCTGGAATACCTGGGTGAAAAAGATTTCCACGCCGCGCTCGGACAGGGATTTCAGTTCGATCCCGGAGCGCCGCAAGGCATCGATATCGTTGACCGGAAGGCCGTAGATGCGTTCCATGGTCATGACGTTGCGCCGGCAGTAGGGCCAGTATACTTCCGGCACATACAGCATGCCGGACGCGCTGAAGTTTCTGCGCAGCTGTGAGGCATTCCCGGCCTCACGCAACAGGTCCAGTTCCTCGCACAGGGTTTTCTCGAATTCGGCCACCACTTCGCCGGGGCGCAGGCGGCGACCATCGCGCCAGTATCGCTCCGCGAGGCCGGCAATGTAGTGCAGCAGGTTCACATCACGCGCGATGACCTTTTCCACGCCCGGGCGGAGGACCTTGACCACCACGTCTTCGCCGCTTTTCAGCGTGGCGGCGTGCACCTGGGCAATGGATGCCGAGGCGAGCGGTTGTGCATCAAAACGGTGGAACAGCTCGCTGACCGGTTGCTGGAAGGCGCGCTCGATGATCTGCTGTGCGTGCTCACCGGCAAAAGGCGGCACGCGGTCCTGCAGCTTGGCGAGTTCGCGCGCAATGTCATCGGGCAGCAGGTCCTGGCGGGTGGACAGGATCTGGCCGAACTTGATGAAAATCGGGCCAAGATCCTCCAGCGCCCTGCGAATGCGGACTGCGCGCGGTGTCTTGCGCATATACCAGTGCCAGGGCGCGAGGTAGCCGAGAAACCGGACGGGCCGGAACAGGTGTGTTGCCAGGATGACTTCGTCCAGGCCGTTACGCACCAGTACCCAGTTAATATGCAGCAGACGCAGCAGTTGGGCGGGCCGAATCATGCGCCGGTATCGCTGTTTTGCTGCAAACGGTGGATGCGGGCCGCCAGGCGGTCGATGTCCGCGCGCAGCCGGTCCACGTCGGCGAGAAAATAGCCGGTTTCCACGCGGGTTGGTAACAGGTGTGCTTCTTCCTGCAGGTATTCGGACAGGTCCTGTTGCAGGGTATCACGGCCATGCGCCAGCCACTGCCGGGTGCTGCGCACCAGCTCACCGGCCTGGTGTGCGATGACGTCCCCGGTAAACCGGGAAAGCATTTCCTCCCAGTCCAGGTCAACCGCTGACAGCAGGTCCTGGAACTGCTGACCGGTCTCCGTGTCTCCCTGTATATCCACGATGCCTTCAAACAGCACATCTTCCCGGGTATCCAGCGCCAGCCTGGCGAAGCCAAACGGCGAACCGCGCAGCCGGGTATCCGGTTCGCCCTCGTAGCGGGAACTGACCAGTATTCCCGTGGCGTCCGGCATAAAGTACAGCGACAGATCGAGTCCGGTAATATCCACCGCGATAACCTTGCCTTCCAGTGCCGCGCAGTGTCGCAGTACGTCCGGGTCCTGCTTCAGGTAAAGATCCAGCGCGGATTCCAGTGCGGCGGCCAGTGTCGAGGCGGGGGTCAAGGAAGTATCCGTTTCAGCCGCGATCAGTAGTGATAACCACGGTGCAGCGCCACGATGCCACCACTCAGGTTGAAGTAGTCGCAGTCCTCGAAACCGGCGTCTTCCATCAGGGTCTTGAGTTCTTCCTGCCCCGGGTGCATGCGAATGGATTCCGCCAGGTAGCGGTAGCTGGACTCGTCTTTTGCAATCAGTCGGCCCATCAGAGGCAGTATCCGGAAGGAATACAGGTCGTAGAGCGGTTTTACGCCGGGCACCGGCCTGGAAAATTCCAGCACCAGCAGACGCCCGCCCGGTTTCAGTACCCGGTACATGGATTTCAGCGCCCTGGCCTTGTCGGTCACGTTGCGCAGTCCGAAGGCGATGGTGACGCAGTCGAAACTGCCGTCGGGGAAAGGCAGGTTTTCGGCGTTGGCCTGTACATACTGCACGTTAGCGCAAATTCCGTGGTCCAGCAGTCGTGCGCGGCCGACGTTCAGCATGGCCTGGTTGATGTCCCCGATGACGACCTCGCCGTCCGGCCCGACCAGTCGTGACAGGCGTTCTGCCAGGTCCCCGGTGCCGCCGGCCAGGTCGAGGACTTTCTGACCGCGACGCACACCGCTCTGCTCGATGGCAAAGCGTTTCCACAGGCGATGGACGCCAAACGACATGACATCGTTCATCAGGTCATAGTTGTCGGCCACCGAGTCGAACACGCCGCCTACGCGACGCTGTTTTTCCTCCCAGGCGACCTCTTCGTAGCCGAAATGCGTGGTCCGGTCGTTCATCAGGGCAGGGTCTTGTTGCCGAAAGCGGAGTGCGGCACACCGGCTTCCTTCAGGCGGTCGAGATAGTCCTGCCAGTTTTTGTCCCGGTTGACGCCCAGCTTGTAGAGGGTGTCCCAGGAGTAGATGCCGGTGTTGTGGTCGTCATCGAAGTATATCTGGATGGCGTAGTTGCCGACCGGTTCGATGGACTTGATGTTGACGTCTTCCTTGTCCACCTGCAGTACGCCCTCCCCCGGCCCGTGTCCCTGCACTTCTGCCGAGGGGGAGTACACGCGCAGGTATTCGCAGCTCATTTCAAACTTTGCGCCATCGTCAAACTTGATCTCCAGGGTCCTGGATTTCTGGTGCAGGTTGACCTCGGTGGGGTGTGGGTGTGTCTCTGCCATATCAAACCTCGCTGGCGTTCTAGAGTATGTATCGGCTCAGGTCTTCATCCCGGGCCAGGTCGGTCAATTGTGAATCCACGTAGTCAGCGTCGACGGTCACACGTTTGCCGGGCTGGTCTGCGGCTGAAAAGGAAACCTGTTCCAGTAGCCGCTCGATAACGGTGTGCAGGCGCCGTGCGCCGATGTTTTCCGTGCGTTCGTTGATTTCCCACGCGATGGTGGCAATCCGTTCGATTCCCTCCGTGGTGAACTCGAGTTGCAGGCCCTCGGTATTCATCAGTGCCGTGTACTGTTCGGTCAGTGAGCCGTCCGGTTCGGTAAGGATGCGCACAAATTCCCTGGCACCCAGTGCCTGCAGTTCCACCCGGATCGGCATGCGGCCCTGCAGTTCGGGGATCAGGTCGGATGGTTTCGACATGTGGAATGCGCCGGAGGCAATAAACAGGATGTGGTCGGTTTTCACCAGGCCGTGCTTGGTGGTCACCGTGCTGCCTTCCACCAGTGGCAACAGGTCACGCTGCACGCCTTCGCGGGATACGCCCGGGCTGCCGCCCTGGTCGCTGCGCTGGGTGACCTTGTCGATTTCATCGATGAATACGATGCCGTTCTGTTCCACCTTGTGCAGGGCGCTGAGTTTCAGTTCTTCCTCGTTGATCATCTTGCCGGCTTCTTCGTCGCTCAGCACCTTGAAGGCGTCGGCTACGCGCAACTTGCGTTGCTTTGTACGGTTGCTGCCGAAGTTCTGGAACATGCCCTGCAGCTGGCTGGTCATTTCCTCCATGCCGGGCGGCGCCATGATCTCCACACCGACCGGTGTGGCGGAAACCTCCACTTCGATTTCCCGGTCGTCCAGCCGGCCTTCGCGCAGCATCTTGCGGAATTTCTGTCGCGTGTCGCTGTTATCGGGCTC
>DRQL01000299.1 GCA_011371465.1 Gammaproteobacteria bacterium
ACGGCATCTGGCACCTGTTCGTGCTGGCCTGCAGTGTTTCGCCCTTTCTGACCATGCTGCTGTACGTCGTCTGCTCGCTGCGCTCAGGGGGCCTACTTGCGCCGCAGCAGCACGTACACCGCTCCCGTGCCACCGTCATACGCGCGCGCAGAGCAATACGCCAGCACTTCATCACGCTGGCGCAGCCAGTGGCCGAGTTTCTGTTTCAGTACCGGGCCACGGTGCCTGGAACCCAGCCCCTTGCCGTGGATGATGCGCACACACTGGATGCGCCGCCGCCGGCATTCGTGCAGGAAGCCGCCGATGGCATCACGCGCGATCGGCACCGTCATACCGTGCAGGTCCAGTTCTGCATCCACCACGATCATGCCTCGGCGCAACTTTTTCAGCATGCGGCGCTGCAGGCCGGGGCGGACATAGAGCAGCTCCTCGCCGGTCTCGAGTTCGGCGGGGTCGAACTGCTCGGAAAGCATGTCGCGCAGGGCTTCGGCTTCGTCCATTTCCCGGAATACCGGCCGCGGACTGATGGCGCGCCGGGTGGGCACAATGCGATCGTTCCGCACCGGTTTGACCTTGCCCACACTGCTGCGGAACAGCTGGATGTCCTCGCGGTCGGGTTTTTTCATGTCTTCGACGGTAAGGGTAAACAGGCGATCATTCAATTCATTTTTTCCGTGCGGGTCACGGCTGCCCCGTTCACTTCTGTAGCGAGCATACAGGTGAGGGCATGGAGCCGGTATCGCTGGATAAAGACCGTCTGCCGCAGGGATGCGGCAGTCGAGCGGCCAGGGATGGCGGGTTTTGCGTGTCTTGATCCAGCGATACCGGCTCCATGCCCGGGTTGCCCGGACTGGCTCAAAACGTACCCGCCTGCGTTTCAGCGGCACCCCTTGCAGGTGAACGGGACCGCCGTGCGGGCGGGTGATGGGCGTCGCCGCATATCTCCGGTATTATTCCGGACCCATGCATATTCTCATCAGTAATGACGACGGCTACCGGGCGCCCGGGCTGCGCTGCCTGGCGGATGCCCTGCAAGACGTAGCCGACGTCACCGTGGTGGCCCCGGACCGGGACCGCAGCGGTGCCAGCAACTCGCTGACGCTGGACAACCCGCTCCGGGTGCGCAAGACCGGCAACGGCTACACCTGTGTAGAGGGCACCCCGACCGATTGTGTCCACCTGGCCATTACCGGGCTACTGGAACAGGAACCGGATATGGTCGTGTCCGGTATCAATGCCGGCGCCAACCTCGGCGACGACGTCATTTATTCCGGCACCGTGGCGGCCGCCATGGAGGGCCGGTTCCTGGGCCTGCCCGCAATTGCGGTGTCACTGGTTTCCACCCGCCTGGCGCATTTCGACAGCGCTGCGCGGGTTATCCTGACCCTGCTGGATCGGCTGCGCTGCGAGCCGGTGCCCCCGGAGACCATTCTGAACGTCAATGTGCCCGATCTCCCGTTTGACGAATTACAGGGCTGGCAGGTGACCCGTCTCGGGCACCGCCACAAGTCAGAGCCGGTGATCCGCGAAACCGACCCGCGTGGCCGGCCGATTTACTGGGTCGGTCCGGCCGGCAGCGAGCAGGACGCCGGGCCGGGGACGGATTTTCATGCCGTGCGCAACGGCTTCGTGTCGGTAACGCCCATCCATGTGGACCTGACCCGCTACGATGTGCTGGAGCAGGTGAAAAGCTGTCTCGGCGCGGGACCCCTGGCATGATCAAACCGCAGGGCATTGGCATGACCTCGCAGCGTACCCGTGACCGGCTGGTGCAGCGGCTGCGCGCCGAAGGCATCCGCAAGCCGGCGGTACTGGACGCCATCGGCGCCACCCCCCGGCACCTGTTTGTCGATGAGGCGCTGGCCAGCCGCGCCTATGAAGACACCGCTCTGCCGATCGGCCTCGGTCAGACCATCTCCCAGCCCTACATCGTTGCGCGCATGACCGAACTGTTGCTGGAAGTGTCGCCCGGCAAGGTGCTGGAGGTAGGCACCGGTTCCGGTTACCAGGCGGCGGTACTTGCCAGACTGGTGGACAAGGTCTATTCCACGGAACGCATCGAGGAACTGGCCAGCCAGGCGCGCCAGCGTTTCCGCAAGCTGGGTTACCGGAATGTGCGCGTACAGCACAGTGACGGCACCTGGGGCTGGCCGCAGTTCGCGCCCTTCGATGCCATTATTGTGACCGCGGGTGGAGAGGAGATCCCCCAGGCGCTGCTGGAGCAACTGGCGGTCGGCGGTCGCCTGGTAATGCCGCTCGGCGGCCGCACACGACAGACCCTGGTAACGGTTACCCGGACGCCGACGGTCTACGAACGGGTGGATCTCGAACCCGTTGTTTTTGTACCCCTGATTGGAGATGCCGGCTGATGAGATTGTTTACACGCCTGTACGACATGGCCCTCAGCTGGTCACGTCATCCACACGCCGTGCGCTACCTCGGCGCGCTGAGCTTTGCGGAGTCGTCGTTTTTCCCCATCCCGCCGGATGTCATGCTCATGCCGATGAGCCTGGCCCGGCCGGAACGCGCCATGCGCTTTGCCACCATCACCACGCTGGCCTCGGTCGCCGGCGGCGTGGCGGGTTACGCCATTGGTCATTTCGGGCTGGACCTGATTGCACCCCTGATCCAGGAAGGCGGACGCTGGGCCCATGCCTATACCCGGGCATCGGACTGGTTCGCGGAATGGGGTTTCTGGGCTATCCTGATCGCGGGTTTTTCACCCATCCCCTACAAGGTGTTCACCATCGCAGCGGGGGCGCTATCCATGGCGTTTGTACCCTTTGTACTGGCCTCGGCGGTGGGGCGGGGCGCCCGTTTCTTCCTGGTGGCGGGTTTGCTGTCCTGGGGCGGCGCAGGCATGGAACAGCGCATCCGGCTGTACGTCGAGCGCATTGGCTGGGGACTGGTCGGACTGGGGGTAGTGGCCTATCTGGTTATTCGCGCATAAGCACAGGCTGGGGTGGAGCCGGCTGCTGTTGCTGTGCCTGTTGTGCTCCTGCGCTTCAGAGCCGGTCAAGGCACCGATCGGCGATCGCACCCAGCGGCCGGTCAGGCACCCGGACAGTCACCGCGTGCGGCAGGGCGACACCCTGTACTCGATCAGTTTTCTCTACGGCATCAGCGTGGACGAGCTGGTGGCCTGGAACCACCTGCGCAAACCCTACACCATATTCAAGGGACAGAAACTTCGTCTCAGCCCGCCACCGGTCACCCGGAAGAAAACCGTTCCGCCCCCGGTACGACCGACCCCGCGCGCCAGCAAACCCAAGATCTACCACCCGCCGGCGGCGGCGAAGAAAAAACCGGCAGAACCGGGCCGGAGCCGGGCGGAACCGGTGGTGCGTACGCATACCCTGCC
>DRQL01000300.1 GCA_011371465.1 Gammaproteobacteria bacterium
AAACAAAATTACTCGATAATCTTTGCGACCACACCGGCGCCGACGGTACGACCGCCTTCGCGGATCGCAAAGCGCAGCCCTTCTTCCATCGCAATCGGCGCAATCAGCGACACCGTCATCTTGATGTTGTCGCCCGGCATCACCATCTCCACGCCTTCCGGCAGGTCCACGGCGCCCGTTACGTCCGTCGTGCGAAAATAAAACTGCGGACGGTAGTTGCTGAAAAACGGCGTGTGACGACCACCCTCGTCCTTGCTCAGCACGTATACTTCCGCCTCAAACTTGGTGTGCGGCGTAATGCTGCCCGGCACGCACAGTACCTGGCCGCGCTCCACTTCTTCACGCTTGGTGCCGCGCAGCAGCACACCCACGTTGTCGCCCGCCTCGCCCGAGTCCAGCAGCTTGCGGAACATCTCCACGCCCGTGCAGGTCGTCTTGGCAGTGTCCTTGATCCCGACAATCTCGATCTCGTCGCCCACCTTCACCACGCCGCGCTCGATGCGGCCCGTCACCACCGTGCCGCGACCGGAAATCGAGAACACGTCCTCGATCGGCATCAGGAACGGCTGGTCCACCGGCCGTTCCGGCACCGGAATGTACTCGTCCAGCGCATCCAGCAGCTTCTCGATCGACGGTACGCCGATCTCGCTGGTGTCACCTTCCAGCGCCTTCAGCGCCGATCCGGTGATGATCGGGGTGTCGTCACCCGGAAAATCGTAGCTGTCCAGCAGCTCGCGGATCTCCATCTCGACCAGCTCCAGCAGCTCCGCGTCGTCCACCTGGTCCGCCTTGTTCATGTACACCAGGATGTACGGCACGCCCACCTGGCGTGCCAGCAGGATGTGCTCGCGCGTCTGCGGCATCGGGCCGTCCGCCGCGCTCACCACCAGGATCGCGCCGTCCATCTGCGCCGCACCGGTGATCATGTTCTTTACGTAGTCCGCGTGTCCCGGACAGTCCACGTGCGCGTAGTGACGCGTCGGCGTCTCGTACTCCACGTGCGCCGTGGCAATCGTGATCCCGCGCGCACGCTCTTCCGGCGCATTGTCAATCTGGTCGTAGGCCTTGAACTCGCCGCCCTGCTTCTCCGCCGCTACTTTCGTCAGCGCCGCCGTCAGCGTCGTCTTGCCGTGGTCTACGTGACCAATCGTTCCTACGTTTACATGCGGCTTCGTACGTTCAAATTTTTCCTTGGACACGACTACTACCCTCTTGCTGTTCTGTTAGTGTCTGATAACAAAGTCAGGATGCTTTCTTGATAACCGTTTCTGCAATGCTGTTTGGTGCTTCCGCGTACTTCGCGAATTCCATCGAGTAGGTGGCGCGACCCTGGGTCGCGGAACGCAGGTCGGTGGCATAACCGAACATTTCCGCCAGTGGCACTTCGGCCCGGATGATCTTGCCGGCCGCACTGTCTTCCATACCCTGCACCTGCCCGCGACGACGATTCAGGTCACCCATTACGTCGCCCATGTTATCTTCCGGCGTAACCACTTCCACCTTCATGACCGGCTCGAGCAACACCGGATCACCCGCCAGCGCGCCCTGCCGAAAACCCATGGAGCCGGCGATTTTAAACGCCATTTCCGAGGAATCGACATCGTGGTAGGAACCGTCATACAGGGTTACCCTGACGTCCACTACCGGGTAGCCGGCCAGTACGCCGCCTTCCATCTGTTCCTGTATGCCCTTGTCGACCGCGTTGATGTATTCCCGCGGGACCACACCACCAACGATCGCGTTGACAAATTCGTAACCGGTGCCCGCTTCCTGCGGTTCCAGCTTGAGCACCACGTGCCCGTACTGGCCGCGACCGCCGGACTGCCGCACAAACTTGCCCTCGGCCTTTTCCACCACCTTGCGGATGGTCTCGCGGTAGGCCACCTGCGGCGCACCCACGTTGGCCTCTACACCAAATTCGCGCTTCATCCGATCGACAATGATGTCGAGGTGCAACTCACCCATCCCCGAGATGATGGTCTGGCCGGACTCTTCATCGGTCCGCACCCGGAACGAGGGGTCTTCCTGCGCCAGCTTGCCCAGGGCGATTCCCATCTTTTCCTGGTCGCTCTTGGTGCGCGGCTCCACGGCGACCGAAATGACCGGCTCGGGGAACTCCATGCGCTCCAGGGTGATCACGTTATCCAGGTCACACAGCGTGTCACCGGTGGTGACGTCCTTCAGACCCACCGCGGCGGCGATATCACCGGCGAGCACTTCCTTGATCTCCTCGCGGGAGTTGGAGTGCATCTGCACGATGCGGCCTACCCGTTCCTTCTTGCCCTTGACCGGGTTATACACCGTATCACCGGACTTCAGTTTGCCCGAGTAGACGCGAAAAAACGTCAGCGTACCCACAAAAGGGTCAGTGGCGATCTTGAACGCCAGCGCCGCAAACGGGGCATCGTCATCCGCCGGTCGCGTGGCCTCGGTCTCGTCCCTGTCATCGAGGTGCCCCGTTATGGGCGGCACATCCACCGGCGACGGCATGTACTCGACTACCGCATCGAGCATGGCCTGTACGCCCTTGTTCTTGAACGCTGATCCGCACAGGGCCGGTACGATTTCATTCGCCAGGGTGCGCTTGCGGATGCCCTGGCGGATTTCGGCCTCGCTGAGGTCGCCCGTCTCCAGGTACTTGTCCATCAATTCTTCGCTGGCCTCGGCTGCCGCCTCAACCATGCTTTCACGCCACTTCCGGCAGGGCGCCTGCAGCTCGGCGGGAATTTCTTTCGCCTCGTACGTTGCGCCCATATCACTTTCATTCCAGTAGATAGCCTGCATGCGAATCAGGTCCACCACACCGGCAAAACCGTCTTCCGCGCCAATGGGCAGCTGCAGCGGCACCGGGTTGGCGCCAAGACGCTCCCGGATCTGCTCCACCACACGCAGGAAATCCGCGCCGGCCCGGTCCATCTTGTTGACGAAGGCCATGCGCGGCACCCGGTACTTGTTCCCCTGGCGCCATACCGTTTCGGACTGCGGCTCTACGCCACCCACTGCGCAGAATACGGCCACTGCACCGTCGAGCACCCGCAGGGAACGCTCCACCTCGATCGTGAAGTCCACGTGACCGGGGGTATCTATAATGTTGATACGGTGCTGCTCGTACTGCTGGTCCATGCCCTGCCAGAAGCAGGTGGTGGCAGCCGAGGTGATGGTTATGCCCCGTTCCTGCTCCTGCTCCATCCAGTCCATGGTCGCGGCACCGTCGTGCACTTCTCCGATCTTGTGGGAAATACCGGTGTAATACAGCACGCGCTCGGTCGTTGTCGTCTTGCCGGCATCGATATGCGCCATGATGCCGATATTCCGGTAACGATTGATTGGAGTCTTGCGTGCCACTTGCCGTATTTCCTGAACAGTTCCGTGCCCTACCAGCGATAGTGGGCAAAAGCCTTGTTGGCTTCCGCCATGCGATGCGTATCTTCTTTCTTCTTGACGGCGGCACCACGACTTTCGGATGCGTCCATCAATTCACCTGCCAGGCGTAACGCCATGGACTTTTCACTGCGTTTGCGCGCGGCATCGATCACCCAGCGCATGGCCAGCGTGGTGCGGCGCGCCGGCCGCACTTCCACCGGTACCTGGTAGGTGGCGCCGCCAACGCGACGGGATTTCACTTCCACCGTCGGGCGGATGTTATCCAGCGCCTTGTCGAGTACTTCCACCGGGTCATCGGCCTTTATGCGCTCCTGGATCTGGTCCAGCGCGCCATAGATAATGCGCTCGGCAACCGATTTCTTGCCGGATTTCATGACCATGTTGATAAACCGGGCCAATTGCAGATTGCCAAATTTGGGGTCGGGGAGAATCTCCCGACGTTCGGCTGCTCTTCTTCTCGACATGCTCTACGTCTCGCCTGAAAATCTGAAACAAAAACCTTACGACTTCGGTCGCTTGGTACCGTACTTGGAACGACCCTGGCGACGGCTTTCCACGCCCTGGGTATCCAGGTTGCCGCGCACCGTGTGGTAGCGCACACCCGGCAAATCCTTGACGCGACCACCACGGATCAGGACCACCGAGTGCTCCTGCAGGTTATGCCCTTCACCACCGATATACGTGGTCACCTCGAAACCGTTGGTCAAACGCACACGGGCCACCTTGCGCAGGGCCGAGTTCGGTTTCTTCGGTGTTGTGGTATATACGCGCGTACACACCCCGCGTTTCTGGGGACATGCCTCCAGCGCCGGGACGTTGCTTTTCACCTGTTTGCGCGAGCGTGGCTTGCGCACCAGCTGGTTAATCGTGGCCATCAGTCGTTACTCCACCCTCAATCACGCAGGGGTGCTGAAAATTTATAAAGTGCTGAAAACAAACGACAGGCCGGGTGGCCCGGCCTGTCGAAGGAGGCGCATTGTAGGTATTCCACCCGAACCTGTCAAGGGAATTCTACGGCGCCAGCGGGGACTTAGGTGCATCCCACAGGGTTTACCTCATCCGGCGTCAACCTTCCGTCGCATGGGCGGTCGCGTCGTCTTCAGAAGGGGTCTCCGCCGGGATGGATTCCTGCAGGTCTTCCAGGGTAATTCCCTGGCGCTGGCGACGCCGTTCCTGGTGGTGTGCCAGACCGGTTCCGGCCGGAATCAGGCGCCCCACGATGACATTTTCCTTCAGGCCACGCAAACCGTCGCGCAGGCCACGTACCGCCGCTTCGGTCAGCACACGGGTGGTCTCCTGGAAAGAGGCAGCGGAGACGAACGACTCGGTGGCCAGCGAAGCCTTGGTAATACCCAGCAGCACCGGGTTCCACTTCGCCGGCTGCTTGCCGGCCTTGATGAGGCGGTCATTTTCATCCAGCATACGCGCCTTGTCGGCCTGCTCACCCTTGAGGAAACTGGAATCACCCGGGTCGACAATTTCGACCTTGCGCAGCATCTGGCGAATGATGACCTCGATGTGCTTGTCGTTGATCCCCACACCCTGCAGGCGGTAGACGTCCTGAATTTCCTTGACCAGGTACTCGGCCATCACCGTGGTGCCCAGCAGGCGCAGGATATCGTGCGGATTCAGCTCACCGTCGGCCAGCATTTCGCCCTTGGTCACCTGCTCGCCTTCGAACACCGAGATATGGCGCCACTTGGGAATCAGCTCCTCGTAGTTCTCCTCGTCACCGATTGAGGTAATCATCAGGCGCTGCTTGCCCTTGGTTTCCTTGCCAAAACCGACCGTACCGGAAATTTCCGCCATGATGGCCGGATCCTTGGGTTTGCGCGCCTCGAACAGGTCTGCCACGCGTGGCAGACCGCCGGTGATATCACGGGTCTTGGAGGATTCCTGTGGAATACGGGCCACCACGTCACCCACTTCAACATGGGCCCCGTCTTCCAGCGCAACGATCGCTTCGGCCGGCAGGAAGTAGTGTGCGGGCACATCCGTACCGGGCAGTTTCAGTTCTTCGCCGTTGGCGTCCAGTAACTGCACCAGGGGTCGCAGGTCCTTGCCGGCGCTGCCGCGCTGCTTCGGATCGGTCACCACCAGGCTGCTCAGACCGGTGATTTCGTCGGTCTGTTTCTGCACCGTCACGCCATCGACAAAGTCGGCAAAACGCACCGTACCCGCCACTTCGGTCACGATCGGGTGGGTATGCGGGTCCCAGTTGGCCACGATCTGGCCACCGTTGACCGCTTCGCCGTCCTTGACCAGTATGACGGCACCGTAGGGAATCTTGTACCGTTCACGCTCACGCCCGTGGTCATCGACCACACCGATCTCACCGGAGCGGGATACGGCGACCAGGTTGTCTTCCTTGTTGGGCACGGCCTTGATGTTGTGCAGCTTGATGGAGCCGGTGGTCTTGACCTGCACGTTATTGACCGTGGCTGCACGACTGGCTGCGCCGCCGATGTGGAAAGTACGCATGGTCAGCTGGGTACCGGGCTCACCGATAGACTGTGCCGCCATGACACCGATGGCCTCACCGATATTGACCTGGTGCCCGCGCGCCAGGTCACGCCCGTAGCAGGAAGAACAGATACCGTAACGCACCGCACAACTGATGGGTGAGCGCACCTTGATTTCGTCGATGCTGGCGGCTTCGATGATCTCAACCCACTTTTCATCGATCAAGGTACCGGCCGGCACAACGACTTCGTCACTGCCCGGTGCACAGGTATCGGTAGCCGTCACACGGCCGAGCACCCGTTCGCTCAGCGATTCGACCACGTCGCCGCCTTCAACCAGCGGTGTCATGGTCAACCCCTCGCTGGTACCGCAATCCACTTCGGTAACCACCAGGTCCTGCGCCACATCGACCAGGCGGCGCGTCAGGTACCCGGAGTTCGCCGTTTTCAGCGCCGTATCGGCCAGACCCTTGCGCGCACCATGCGTGGAAATAAAGTACTGCAACACATCCAGGCCTTCCCGGAAGTTGGCCGTGATGGGGGTTTCAATGATGGAACCGTCCGGCTTGGCCATCAACCCGCGCATACCCGCCAGCTGACGAATCTGTGCAGCCGAACCTCGCGCGCCGGAATCGGCCATCATGAATACCGAGTTGAACGAATTCTGTTTCACCGTCTCGCCTTTCGCGTCCTTGACGGTTTCCGTACCCAGCTTGTCCATCATGGCCTTGGCGATCTGGTCATTGGTGCGCGACCAGATATCAACCACCTTGTTGTAGCGCTCACCGTTGGTCACCAGGCCTGAGGTGTACTGGTGCTCGATTTCCTTCACCTCTGCTTCCGCCTCGGCGAGGATCTTTGCCTTCTCATCCGGGATCACCATATCGTTTATACCGAATGAAACAGCCGCCCGCGTCGCGAAGGCAAACCCGGTGTACATCAGCTGGTCCGCAAATACGACGGTGGACTTCAGCCCCACCCTGCGGTAACAGGTGTTGATCACGTTGGAGATGGCTTTCTTGGACATGTCACGATCGACATATTCAAAAGGAATGCCTTCCGGCAGGATTTCCGACAGCAGGGCACGCCCCACGGTGGTATCCCGGACAGCGGTTTTATGCGCGAGTACACCCTCATCCGACATAGTGCTGTCGCTGATGCGCACCTTGACCTTTGCGTGCAGGTCGGCACACCCGGTTTCATAGGCGCGGTGCACCTCGGCGATATTGGCAAACATCATGCCTTCACCTTTGGCGTTGACGCGCTCGCGGGTCATGTAATACAGGCCCAGCACCACGTCCTGCGACGGCACGATGATCGGCTCGCCGTTGGCGGGTGACAGGATGTTGTTGGTCGACATCATCAGCGCACGCGCTTCGAGCTGTGCTTCCAGGGACAGCGGCACGTGTACCGCCATCTGGTCGCCGTCGAAGTCGGCGTTGAAGGCCGCACACACCAGCGGGTGCAACTGGATGGCCTTGCCCTCGATCAGCACGGGCTCGAAAGCCTGGATACCCAGGCGATGCAGGGTCGGCGCGCGGTTGAGCATGACCGGGTGTTCGCGAATCACTTCCTCGAGGATATCCCAGACTTCCGCACCTTCCCGTTCGACCAGCTTCTTGGCAGCCTTGATGGTGGTTGCCAGGCCGCGCAACTGCAGCTTGCTGAAAATAAACGGCTTGAACAGCTCCAGCGCCATGCGCTTGGGCAGGCCGCACTGGTGCAGGCGCAGCGTCGGGCCCACCACGATGACAGAACGGCCGGAGTAATCGACGCGCTTGCCCAGCAGGTTCTGGCGGAAACGACCCTGCTTGCCCTTGATCATGTCGGCCAGGGATTTCAGCGGCCGCTTGTTGGTGCCGGTGATGGCACGGCCGCGGCGTCCATTATCCAGCAGCGCATCGACTGATTCCTGCAACATGCGTTTTTCATTACGCACAATGATATCCGGCGCGTTGAGTTCCAGCAGGCGGCGCAGGCGGTTGTTGCGGTTGATGACGCGGCGGTACAGGTCATTCAGATCGGAGGTCGCAAAGCGGCCACCGTCCAGCGGCACCAGCGGGCGCAGTTCCGGCGGCAATACCGGCAACACGGTCATGACCATCCATTCCGGCTTGTTGCCGGATTCCATGAAGGACTCGCACAACTTGAGGCGCTTGCCCAGGCGTTTCAGCTTGGTCTCGCTCTTGGTAGCGCCCATGTCTTCGCGCAACTGGACCACCTCGGCCTTAAGGTCGAGATCATGCAGCAGTTCGAACACGGCTTCCGCACCCATGCGCGCATCGAATTCGTCGCCGTTTTCCTCGATAGCTTCGAGGTAGGCTTCTTCCGACAGCAGCTGACCGCGTTCCAGCGTGGTCATGCCCGGATCGATCACGACAAAGGCTTCGAAGTACAGCACGCGCTCGATATCACGCAGCGTCATGTCCAGCAACAGGCCGATACGCGACGGCAGCGACTTCAGGAACCAGATGTGCGCAACCGGGCTGGCCAGTTCGATATGGCCCATGCGTTCGCGGCGCACCTTGGAGAGCGTGACCTCGACACCGCACTTCTCGCACACCACGCCGCGGTGCTTGAGACGCTTGTACTTGCCGCACAGGCACTCGTAGTCCTTGACCGGGCCGAATATCTTGGCGCAGAACAGACCATCACGCTCCGGCTTGAAGGTGCGGTAGTTGATGGTCTCGGGTTTTTTCACTTCGCCGTAGGACCAGGAATGGATCAGGTCAGGCGAGGCCAGGCCGATACGGATGGCATCAAAGTCGTCGTTGTGACCCTGAGGCTTTAACAGGTTCAGTAAGTCTCTCATAGTATCTCCCTCAGTCCTGTTCCAGTTCCAGGCTGATGCCCAACGAACGTATTTCCTTGACCAGCACGTTGAAGGACTCCGGCATGCCGGCCTCCATGTAGTGGTTCCCGTCAACAATGTTCTTGTACATCTTGGTACGACCGTTCACGTCG
>DRQL01000301.1 GCA_011371465.1 Gammaproteobacteria bacterium
CAGCACCTGCTTTCTGAGCGCTTTCCGGTCCGGGATCTGTGCCTGCTGCTCGCGCAGCTGGCTGATGACCATGGCTTCGCGTTTGTCCAGTTCGCTGGCGAGCACCACGTCATCGTTGACCGCTGCCACGATACGGTTCAGCCGCTCTGTTTTCGGTCGCTGGTCCGGGTTTTCCGCCGCTTGCTTGCCCATCGGGAAACTCAGGGGGGCTGCAGACAGCGGTCCGGTGAGGAGCACCGAAACCATGACAAGGAAAAGGGATATACACTTCATAAATACTACTCGGTCGGTCTTTCTGTATAGCCTAGGATACCATTTTGCAACAGTGTTTCTATGTTGCTGCCGAAACTGGCGAGCCCCTTGAAGACCACCTGCAGCATAAAGATACGGTTGCTCTTGCTGTCGCCAATGTCCTTGTTGCTGTCGCGGTTGTTCACGGTGTCGACAAAGTCCCTGGTTACAAAACGGATACCCCAGCAACAGCTGTCGTATTCCACGCCGGCCAGGGTTTCCAGCTGTTGTGAGTCACTGATGTCGTAGTACCAGCGACCGAGGACGTGCCAGGAAGGTGACAACGGCCACAGGATGGAGGTGTCGATCTGGTTCTGGGAGCCGTTGATGTAGCGGTAGGAGACGTTGGCGATCTTGCGAAAGCCGGGGTGGTACTGGATACGCGCATTGGCGCGCTCGGTGACCTGGTCGCGCGGGTTCCATACCATATCCGCCTTGCCTGTCCAGGAACGTGACAGGGCAATTTCCAGTTCGCCGGCGATGTCCGAGGTGTTGTCCGTGAGCGGGTCGCTGTTGTTGAGGGTGACGTTGCGGTTGGCGAAGTAGAACAGCTGACCGACCGAGGCGCGCAGTTTTTCCGCGCCGGTCTCGGGGTCGAGCAAACGACTGGTGACCGCCAGCGCGGCCTGGTTGGCGTCGCCCATACGGTCGGCGCCGTTGAAGCGGTTGGTCTCGAACAGCTCGCGATAGCTGAAGGTAGGCTCACTGGCATCGAACTGGGGGATATCGTCCTGGTTTTTTCCCTGTACATACAGGTAGAAGAGTCGCGGCTCCAGGGTATGGGTGTACTGTACAGAGCCGATCTTCAGGTTACGTTCCAGGAATACCGTGCTGTCCAGGCTGGCGAACGGTGTGGTGCGATTCAGGCTGTCGGAGACGCCGGGATCCTGGCTGTCCAGTTTATAGCCGGTATAGCGGACACCGGCCCGGGGCGTGATTTCGTAGGCGCTGCGGCGGAATGGCCGCTCGATATCCGGCCACAGGTCGATGCGGTCGCCGGTAACGCGCTTGCTGGCGTCAAAGCGCACGGCTTCCGAACGAAGGTTGCTGTGGATGCCCAGCGGGTGGATGGGTGATGCCACCAGCAACGTGGTTCGCGGCAGTCGCTGGTAGGGGCGGTTTTCATCCGCGATGGTGCGGTCCAGGGTCTGGTAGTCGTCCACCTGCAGGCCCAGCTGCCACCAGCTGGTGGTGTACTCGGCTACGCCGGTGCGTTTGAGGAAGGACACACTGGCCAGGCTCAGCGAGTCCCCCAGGTCCTGCAGGTATTCCTTGTCGGAGACCCGGTCATAATCGATGCTGGTGGTCAGGTGTGAACTGAAACGGGTATTGTCGCGCAGGGTGATGCGGCTGCGGTCGTCGTCGGTGACATCGTCCTTGTTCAGGTATTCCACGCTGATCTTGCCTTGCTGGTTGGGGCGCAGGTAGCGGAAATCGGTGATCAGCTGGGTGCCGCGGTCTTCCAGGTAGCGGGGCGTGATGGTGGCATCGTAGTTGGGCGCCAGGTTCAGGTAAAAGGGTGTGCGTATTTCGATACCCGAGTTGTCGGATGAGCCGAAACTGGGTGTCAGGAAACCGGTTTTGCGCCGGTCATCCAGGGGAAAGGAAAAATAAGGGGCGTACAGGACGGGTACCCCCTTGACGCTGAGACGCGCGTTGCGGGCAACCCCTACGCCGGTGTTCTCGTCCAGGGTGACCTTGCTGCCGCGCACCCGCCAGCTGTTACTGCCTTCCGGGCAGGTCGTGTAACTGGCGTTCCTGAATTTCGTCACCCCGGGCTCCAGCAGCCAGGCCTTCTTTGCCTTGCCCCGGCCATGCCGGTCATAGAACCAGAAACGGGTGTTGTACATTTCGCCGTAGTCTTTATCCATCCACAGCGTACCGTGGGAACCTGACAGGCTCAGGGTCGGCTCGTCGTAGCGCACCTGGCCCTCGGCTTTGGCGATGCCGCCGGCTTCACTGTAGGTGATGCGTTCGGCGCGCAGGCGCTGCGCGCCGCGCTGGGCTTCCGCGTTGCCGATCAGGATCAGTTTGCCGCCGGCACTGTGCTCTGCGAGGTCGCCACTGAGGTGGGTGGGGGCCTGTTCCGGGTCGCCGTGGTAGTCGAGGTCATAGTCGCGCGCCCGCTGGGGCGGGCAGACCGCCCAGGCGGAAATGGGCGCGTAGGGGTCCACCGCCGCCGCTGCGGGCTGCGAAACGTCTTCGGCATGGATTCCCCCGGTGGTGACGAGAAGCGCAGCAATTAATAATAAGTGTCTAATATTCACGGGTTATTAGGGTGGCAAGCGACGAGTCTGCGGCCTGGAAATCGGTCCCGGATGCGGCTGGCGGCTGGTGCGTAAAATCGCATAGAATGGCTGTATATTCAATGATTTCGTAGGCCCACTGTGAGCTTGTCCCGATCCCGGCAGGTGTTGATCCTGCTTGCTCTGACAGCGGTTACGCTGCTGTTACTTGCCGTCCGGCCTGCGAAGGAACCGCAGTTGCGCTCCCTGGCGCCCTCGCCGGTACTGGTGAGCGAGGCTGTCCGTGTCGATCTGCACCCCGAGGCACGGGTATCCGGCTACCTGCAGACGGCGCGACGTGCCTGGCTGCGCTTCCAGGTGGAAGGCGAGGTGGCCGAGCGCCGGGTTGAGCCCGGTCAGTTGCTGGGCGCCGGCGAAGTGTTGCTGACGCTGGAGAACCAGGATTACCAGGATGCGCTGGTCCAGGCGCAGGCCGAGTGGCAGCAGGCGCAGCAGGACCTGCTGCGTGACCGGGAGCTGCTGAAGCTCGCCGAGCGCAGTCGAAAATTGCAGGAAGAGGAGGTCGAGCGACTGAACAGCCTCGGCGAACGTTCACTGGCGTCCAAGACCCGCCTGGGCGACAGTGCTGCGTTGCTGGCCCAGCGCCTGTCCGAAGAGGCGCGCCTGCGCGCCCGTGTCGCCACCGGACCGCAGCGGGTGGCCAGCCGCAAGGCGGCGCTGGACCGCGCGCAGCGCAAGCTGGACCGAACGCAGTTGCGGGCGCCCTTTGCCGGCCGTGCCAACCAGGTGTTACTGGAAGTGGGTGATTATGCCAGCCGCAACGAGAAGGTGGTGCAGCTGGTCAGCCCCCGGCTGGATTTCGTTGCGCAGGTGCGTGGCCGGGTAGCGCGTGCCCTGACCCTGGGACAGCAGGTCCAGGTAAGCGTAGCGGACAAGACCTGGCAGGCCACGGTAACGGCCGTGCAACCGGACCCGGACCCGGATACCTTCACCCACGCCATACGCCTGCGCATGCCGGCCGCCGAGACGCGCTCGGGTGCGGCCGCAGTCGCCCGTCTGCCGTTGCAGACCATCGACGACGCGTTGGTGGTGCCGACCACCGCAGTGTTGCTGGAAGAAGGCAGCGCCTTCGTGTTCCGGGTGCAGGATGAACGGCTGCAGCGGGTGGCGGTGCAGCTGGGCGAGCGGGTGGGACAGCAGCAGGTGATCCTGTCCGGAATCGATGCCGGGACGCAGGTAGTGGTGCGTGACGTGGCCGCCCTGTCCGATGGCCAGGCCGTGGTGGTGGAAGCGCTGCAGCCCGCCCGTTCACCTGCCGGAAAGACCTGAGTGTCCCTGGTCCGGTTTTCCATTGCCAACCCCCTGATCACCAACCTCAGCCTGGTGCTGGTCATGTTGCTGGGCGTGTTGTCCTGGTATGCCATGCCGCAGGAGATGTTCCCGGTGGTCGACCTGGACATGGCGCGCGTGACGACTGAATTCGAGGGGGCCTCTCCCGAAGAAGTGGAACACCAGGTGACGCTCACCATCGAAGACGAACTTGATGGCATGTCGGACCTGGACGTCATGACGTCCACGTCCAGCGAGGGATTATCGACCGTTACGCTGAAACTCAAGCCGGGCAGCAATGTCGAGCAGTTCATGCGCGATCTGCGCACCCGCCTGGACCAGATCACTGATCTGCCGGAAGAAGCCGGGGAGCCCGAACTGACCCGCATGGAGGCCCGTTTCCCGGTCATCAGCCTCAGCCTGTATGGCAATACTTCACGTGCCTACCTGTACCGGGCTGCAGATGACGTAAAACGTCGCCTGTTGCAGCTGCCGGGGGTTGCCGGCGTCGGTATCGCCGGTGACCGGGACTGGGAGATCTGGGTGGAGGTGGATCCGCACCTGCTGGCGGCGCGCAGTGTGTCGCTGCAACAGGTGGTCGCGGCGGTGCGCGATAACCTGCGGGATGTGCCGGGAGGATCGCTGAAAGCCAGGGAGGGCGACATCCTGCTGCGCGGCAAGGGCGTGGCGCCCGAGCCGCAGCAACTGGAACAGATCGTCGTGCGGCGTAACGCGGCCGGTGGACGGCTGCGACTGGGTGCCATCGCACAGGTCAGCCTGCGCCTGGAAGAAGCGGAAACCCTGGGCCGATTCAATGGCGCGCCTTCGGTGAACCTGACGGTCACCAAGACCGTCGATGCGTCGACCATCGAGGTATCCCGGCTGGTCAGGCAGGAGGCGGAAAAACTGCGGCGCGAATTGCCGCCGGGTGTCCAGGTGGGCCTGTTCAGCGACCTGTCTGTGTACGTGCAGACCCGCCTGAACACGGTGAAGTCCTCCGGGCTCGTTGGGCTGGTGCTGGTGCTGTTGTCCCTGTACCTGTTCCTGAATTTCCGTGTCGCGCTGATCACCGCGATGGGCATACCGGTGTCTTTCCTGGTTGCCGTGGTGATGATTCACTACCTGGGGTTTACCATCAACATGGTATCCCTGTTCGCGTTTCTGATTGCGCTGGGACTGGTGGTTGATGACGCGATCATCGTGACCGAAAACGTCTACCGGCACATGGAGCAGGGCATGTCCGCACAGCAGGCGGCACAGACCGGCAGCCGTGAAGTGCTGTGGCCGGTGCTGGCATCCACCAGCACGACGATTGCCGCCTTCCTGCCCATGTTTTCCATTGGCGGCACGCTGGGGGAATTCATCAAGGTGATTCCCGTGGTGGTGGCGGCCTCGCTGCTGGGCTCGTTGTGGGAAGCCTTTGCGGTGTTGCCATCACATGCGGCGGAGCTGTTGCGGGTGGAAAGTACCAGAAAACCGGCCGGACGTATCGACTGGTCCGCGTTGCTGCACCGCTACGTGGACCTGTTGCGAGCAGCCTTGCACCAGCGGTATTTCGTCAGCCTGGCCGCCATCGGGGTGCTGTCCGTCGCGGTGGCCTATGGCGCAACCCGTCTGCCTTTCCAGTTATTCGGCCAGGCCGATATCGGACAGTTTTTTGTCAATATTGAAGCGCCGAATACCTATAGCCTGGAGGACACCGAGGCGCTGGCGGTGCGGATCGAACAGGCCATACTGGAAACGCTGGATGACGATGAGCTGGATACCCTGTTGACCAACGTCGGCGTGACCTTCATCGATTTCAACCGCTTCAATTTCGGCAGCAACTACATACAGCTGATTGTCGATTTGCAGAAACGGGCGCCGGAAGGCTTTATCGAACGTTTTATCACTCCGCTGGTGAGTCTGAAGTTAGGCTGGGAAGGCAGTCGCCAGCGCAAGACCGAAGCGATCATCAAGGATGTGCGAACCCGGCTGGAAACCCTGACCGGCATCCAGCGGCTTTCCATTCTGCGGCCGCAGGGCGGCCCCGCCGGTGCCGATATCGAGGTGGGCGTGGTGGGGGAAGAGGTTGACCGGCTCCTGCAGTACGCCCGCCAGCTGCGCGATTACCTGCGCCAGCTGCCCGGTGTGTACGATGTGCGGCAGGACCTGGATGCCGGCAAGGTCGAGTACCGCTACAGCCTGAACGAGCGCGGGCGTGAGCTGGGCCTGACCCAGCAGCAACTGGCTGACGCAGTGCGCACCGGCTTCCTGGGACTGGAAGCGGTCCAGGTGACCTGGGGCGACCAGCGCATCCCGGTGCGTGTTATTTACACCGAACCGGTCCGGCACGACAGTTCACTGGAGTCCCTGCCCATCACCCTGGAAGACGGTCGTATCGTCTACCTGGGCGATGTTGCCGACATCAGCCGCGGACGTGGCCTGAATACCATTCGCCGGCGCGACGGGCAGCGGCTGGCCATTGTGACCGCCGAGGTGGATGACCGGGAGACGACGGCGCTGGAGGTGACCGAACTGGTTGAGCGTCGCTTCGGCGATCTCGACCAGCGGGCGCCGGGTTATCACCTGCTGTTCCTGGGCGAGAAAAAGGAAGCCTCCGACTCCATGCAGGACATGCGCCGGGCCATGGTCATCGCCACTGCGGTCATCTTTTTTATCCTGGCCTCCCTGTTCAAGTCCCTGCTGGACCCGCTGGTGGTGATGCTGGCGATCCCGTTTGGTTTTATAGGGGTCGTGGTGGGACACATGCTGTTCGGTTACCACCTGCAGTTCCTGTCGCTGATCGGTTTTCTGGCGCTGACCGGTATTGTCGTCAACGATTCCCTGATCCTGGTGGACTTTGCCAAACGCCTGCGAGCACAGGGCTGGGATCGCCGCGATGCCCTGGTCGAAGCCGGGCGGGTACGGGTGCGCCCCATCCTGCTGACCACGATTACCACCTTCCTGGGGATATCGCCGCTGATTTTCTTCGCTACCGGGCAGACTGCCTTCCTGTCACCGATGGCCGTGAGCCTCGGATTCGGCCTGGTGTTCGCGACGGCGTTGATCCTGGTGGTGGTGCCCTGTTTTTACCTGGTGGCGGATGACCTGCGAGCGTTTGTGACTGCGAAGCTGCACAGGAAACGATGACCGGGATTTTTCAGTGCGGTAATCCGGTGTGGATTGTCGTTATAATGCTTCGGAGTTTTCGTCATTGCGAGCGCAGCGCGGCAATCCCAAACCGCCTGCCGGGAAGTTCAGGAAGTCAGCCGGTCCGCCTGTTCGGGACCGTCGGCCGCAGGGATGCGGCCGTCGAGCGTACAGGGATGTATGTACAGCGCGTCCCGAACAGGCGGACCGGCTGACTTCTGCGCCGTTTAACGCTACATACCACTGGATTGCCACGCTGCGCTCGCAATGACAGGTTAATCACGGGTTGGCTGGCAGATATGCCGCCCGATAACAAAGGGTTCACTATTGTCTGATCGACTGGAGCGCCTGCAGCAATGGACGCGGGCTCAGCTGGGATGGCCTGAAGCCGACCTCAGGTCGGCATCCGCCGATGCCAGTTTTCGCCGTTATTTCCGCGTGCAGCAGGGAGGGGAGAGCTACGTCCTGATGGATGCGCCGCCGGACAAGGAGGACTGCGGTCCCTTTATCCGGGTCAGCCGCCTGTTGCTGGGGCTGGGCCTGCACGTGCCGGAAATCCTGGCCAGCGACCTGGAGCAGGGATTCCTGCTGCTCTCGGACCTGGGCACGCGCCTGTACCTGGACGAACTGGATGACAGTAACGTGGACCGCCTGTACGGCGACGCACTGGGCGCGCTGGCAACCCTGCAGAGTTGCGGGCCGCAGCATGAGTTGCCAGCCTATGACCGCCAGTTACTGTTGACCGAAATGTCGTTGTTCCGGGACTGGCTGCTGGGCAGGCACCTCGACCTGGCGTTCGATGAACGTGCGCAGAAAGAACTGCAGAACAGTTTCGATCGGCTTGCCGACAATGCGCTGGAACAGCCGCAGGTCTGCGTGCACCGGGATTACCACTCCCGGAATCTCATGCTGTCGGAACGCCACAACCCCGGCATCCTCGACTACCAGGACGCTGTGACCGGACCACTGACCTACGACCTGGTATCCCTGCTGCGCGATTGCTACATCCGCTGGCCCCGGCAGCGGGTGGAAGACTGGGCGCTGGGTTATTTCGAACTCGCCACGCAGACCGGTATCGTGCGCACAGGTGAAAGCGACGAACAGCAGTTCCTGAAATGGTTTGACTGGATGGGTGTGCAGCGACACCTGAAGGCAGCCGGTATTTTCGCGCGCCTGAATCACCGGGACGGCAAACCGGGTTACCTGAAGGATATCCCGCGCACCCTGGGCTACGTACAGGACGTATGCTCGCGTTACCCGGAGCTGTCGGCACTGGGTGAACTCACGCAGACCGTGATTACGCGCCTGTGAAAGCCATGATACTGGCGGCGGGGCGCGGTGAACGTATGCGTCCACTGACGGACACCACACCCAAGCCCCTGCTGGAGGCGGGCGGCAAGCCGTTGATCCAGTACCACATCGAGGCGTTGCGCGAGGCAGGCTTCCGGGAACTGGTGATCAACCACGCGCACCTGGGCGAACAACTGGTGCAGCGCCTGGGCAGCGGGGAGGCGCTGGGTGTGCAGATCGACTACTCCGCCGAACCGGAAGGCGCGCTGGAAACCGGGGGCGGGATCCGGCATGCCCTGCCCCTGCTGGGCGAGCAGCCCTTCCTGGTGGTGAACGGCGATATCTGGACCGACTACCCCTACCGGAGCCTGTACCGTGAGCCCGGCAAGCTGGCGCACCTGGTGCTGGTTGACAACCCGCCACATAATCCCGATGGTGACTTCGGGCTGGAAGGAGACAGGGTGACGGAGCAGGGAACACGGAAATTGACCTTCAGTGGTATCGGTTTGTATCACCCCGAGCTGTTTGCCGGTAGACCAGACAGCGCGTTCCCGCTTGCGCCGCTGCTGCGCCGTGCCATGCAGCAGGGACAGGTCAGCGGTGAGTACTACCCGGGGCCGTGGATGGATATCGGTTCACCACAGCGCCTGGCCGAGCTGGACCGGAAGTTGCGGGCCTGAACCATGGGAGACGAAATCGCCCACAGTGATTTCCAGGCCGAAGATTTCGCGACCTTCGACCGCCACCTGCAACAGGAGACCCGCCTGCTGGGCCAGTGGTTCGAGGAACGGGCGTTTTCCTCGCGGGTGCCGGTATGCGGCCTGGAACTGGAAGCCTGGCTGATTGATGCGCAGGCGAGGCCGGCACCGGTAAACCGGCAGTTCCTGGCGCGCATGGACGATCCGCTGGTGGTGCCGGAACTGGCCAGGTTCAATGTCGAACTCAACGTGGATCCCGAGGAGTTGCACGGCAAGGCACTGAGTCTGTTGCACCGGGGCCTGCAGCAGACCTGGGACCGCTGTGTCACGGCCGCGGCGGGTCTCGACAGCCGCCTGGTGATGGCCGGTATTCTGCCCAGTGTGCTGCAACAGGACCTGACCCTGGCCAATATGTCGGAACTCAAGCGCTACCGGGCACTGAACGAACAGGTGCTGCGCCTGCGCGAGGGGGAACCGCTGATGCTGGATATTCACGGTCGACAGCACCTCAACGTACTGCACCATGATGTGATGCTGGAGTCGGCGACGACTTCCCTGCAACTGCACCTCAAGGTGGCGGTGCCGGATGCCGTGCGCTATTACAATGCCGCGCAGATTGTCTCGGCACCACTGCTGGCCGCGGCCACCAATTCCCCCTACCTGTTCGGCAAGGACCTCTGGGAAGAGACGCGTATCCCGCTGTTCGAGCAGTCAGTCGAGGTCGGCGGGTTCGCCGGTGCCAGCCGCGGACCGGTGCGGCGGGTGAGTTTTGGTACCGGCTACGCCAAGGAAAGCCTGTTTGAATGTTTTGTCGAAAACCAGCAGCATTTCCCGGTCCTGTTGCCGATTCATTTCGATGAGCCGGTGCGTGAGATGCGACACCTGCGGCTGCACAACGGGACGATCTGGCGCTGGAACCGGCCGCTGATCGGCTATGACCGGGACGGCACGCCGCACCTGCGGATCGAGCAGCGGGTGCTGCCGGCCGGGCCTACCGTTACCGACAGTATCGCCAGTGCGGCCCTGTTCTATGGACTGGTGCATGCCCTGGCCCTGCACGATGTCGCTCCCGAACTGCGCCTGCCCTTTGCCACGGCGCGCGACAATTTCTACGCGGTGGCACGCGACGGTCTCGATGCGCAGATCACCTGGCTCGACGGGCGCAAGCGGTCGGTCCAGACCCTGCTGCTGGACCAGCTGATACCGCTTGCCCGTTACGGGCTGGGAATGCTGGAAATCGATGAACGGGACCGTGACCGTTACCTGGGGATCGTTCGGGACCGGGTGCGTAATGCCTGCACCGGCGCCAGCTGGCAGCGGGCCTACGTGGCGCGGTACGGTTGTGACATGCAGACCCTGACTGAAGCCTATTACGAACGCCAGCAGAGCGGTGTGCCGGTACACGAATGGAATAGCTGAGTATGGGTAGCCTGTTACACGTCTACGAGCAACTGCCGGAGGGATTGCTGGAGGCGCAGCCTGCGCAGCTGGCCGACCTGCTTGGGGGTCCGTCCCTGGTTCACCTGCCGGGCAGGCGTACAGAGACGCTGTTTATATCCGTGCTCCTGCACGGTAACGAGACGACCGGTTTCCTGGCGCTGCAGTCGCTGCTCAGGCGTTACCGGGAACGCGAGTTGCCGCGCACACTGAGCCTCTTTATCGGCAACGTGGAAGCGGCCAGGGATGGCCTGCGGCGCCTGGCGGGACAGCCGGATTACAACCGCGTCTGGCCCGGCAGCGAATACGATGACTGCCCTGAAAAACGCATGATGGAGGAAGTGGTATCCATTATGGCGCAGCGTCCGCTGTTTGCCAGCGTGGATGTGCACAACAATACCGGCATCAATCCCCACTACGCCTGTATCAACCGCATCGACCACCGCTACCTGCACCTGGCCAGTATGTTCAGCCGCACGCTGGTGTACTTCACCCGGCCCGCCGGTGTGCAATCCATGGCCTTTGCGCAATTGTGCCCGGCGCTGACCGTGGAATGCGGCAAGGTCGGGCAGAGCGCCGGCGAGTCACACGCGGAAGAATTCCTGGACGCCTGCCTGCACCTCAGTGCCATACCGCAGCACCCGGTTGCCGCGCACGATGTGGACCTTTTTCACACCGTTGCCACTGTGCGCGTGCCCCGCGCCTACAGTTTCGGCTTTGGCGAACAGCCGGTGGACATCTGTTTTATCGACGACCTGGACCACCTGAATTTCCGCGAGCTGCCCGCCGGCACCACGCTGGCACACCTGGACGGGGTACAGGGCATGCCGCTGGAGGCCAGTGACGAGCGCGGGCAGGAGGTGGCGGAACGCTATTTCCGCGTGGACGGCGACCTGTTGCGCACCACCCGCGACCTGATGCCCTCCATGTTTACCCTGGATGAACGGGTGATCCGGCAGGACTGCCTGGGCTACCTGATGGAGCGCTACCCGCTGCCCGAATGAGCGGCCGCGGGGCCGGCAGCCGCCGGCTCCCCGGCGTCTTTCCGGAAATGAGAACCGGTTCATATTCCTGCGATTTTTCCTGCCTGCAGGGCGCCTACCGGTAAAGCGCTTTTCGGCAGTACCGATAAACAGGAATGAGTCACGCGGGTATCCTCAATGGCTGCATTCCGGACCGGCGCCGCTTCCCGGGCTAACCACCGTTTCACCATTTTCCTGTTCGCGGCCCTGGCGTTGTCTGCGACGTATTCCCCTTCTTTACAGCAGGTGGAGAATCTGCTGCCGGTGCTGGCCGCCCGTATCCTGCCGCCGGTGCAGTCATCCGGTGCGGTAGCCGTGGTCGCGATCGACGCGGCGAGCCTGGAGACATACGGTGCCTGGCCCTGGCCGCGTGACCGGCTGGCGGACGTGATCCGGCGCCTGCAGCGCTTCGGTCCGGAGCGTATCGGCCTTATGTTGCCTCTGTCCGGTTATAAGACGCATGCGATGGTTGGTTCGCTGGCCGCAGAGCTGGAGCAGCTGGACGATCCGCTGCGTAAAAAAGCCGCTGGATGGCTGAACCGGCTGGATAGTGACGCCGGGCTTGCGCACGCTTTGCAGGACGCGGGCAATGTTGTGCTGTTTGCGCCCTACCGCAAACACATTCGGCAGGAAGACGTTCCCCAGCTACCACAGCGCTACCTGCACGATGCCGGCTCGCCACAGGCCGGCTGGCGACGCATGCTGGCGGGGCTGCTGCAGGCCCCGGTACCGGACGTCGTACGGCCGCAATACCCCGGGCCGCTGTTCCTGGAGGCGGCTGCCGGCGTGGGTGTCGGTGAGGTAGCCAGGGAGAAGGGTTACCGGTCCGCTGCACCGCTGGTGTTCAACGCAGGTAGTGGCTACCTGCCCGGGTTCGAGCTGGCCCTGCTGGCCGGAAACCGGGACATCCGGGTCATGCCCGGTACCGGTATCCGCATCGCCGGGCAGCCGCTGCTGCCTGCCCCCGACCTGGTGTATTACCCGCGTCCCGCCGCCGCGGTTCCGGTCTATTCGCTGCAGGAACTGCTGCGGGACGATACCTTGAACGCGCAGTTGCGTGACAGGACACTGTTACTGGGACTCACGGCACCTGGACTGGTGGCGGAGCTGGTCGGTCCCACGGGCCGGGTGTACAGCCCGGTCAGCTGGTCTGCGCAGGTGCTGGATAGCCTGCACAGCGGTTCGGCCTTCGTGATGCCGGGCTGGTTTTTTGCCGGGCAGCGTGCGTTGCTGTTGTTGTTTGCGCTGTATCTGGCCTTTGTTCCTGCGCACTGGCACGGAAGACGGGCACCGCTGGCCTCGCTGTTGCTGGCAGCGCTGGTGTTGAATACCGGTGTGATTGCTCTGGTGGTGCGGGCAGTCTGGCTGCCGGTGACGGGTCCGGTGCTGTATTTATGCTTCACCCAGCTGTTGCTGAGCCTGGGCTGGCGACGTAACGGAGCCCTGCGTGTCCTGAACGAGGAACTGCTGCAAACCCGCGTAGCGTTCGGGGAACAGCTGCGTGCACAGGGACAACTGGCCCTGACTGACCGTATCGAGGCGTTACAGGCTGGAACAGCTGCGTGCACAGGGACAACTGGATCCGGCCATGGCCCAGTATGCCGCCTGCCTGCCAGCGCCGGTTGCACTGGAACCGCTGTATGAACTGGGCCTGGAGTACGAGCGCCGGCGCCAGCTACCGAAAGCGCAGGCGGTCTATGCCCGGCTGGAAGCCAGTGTGGCGGGATACCGCGACTGTGCACGTCGTCACCGTGAGCTGACAGCCCTGTCGGCGCGTTTTCCGGGCGGCAAGGGCGCGGTCAACCAGACGCTGGTGCTGGACAGCCCGGTGATGGAGTTGCCGGTACTGGGCCGCTACCGGCTGGAACGTGAACTGGGGCATGGTGCCATGGGGACGGTCTATCTGGCGGTCGATCCTGCCATTGGTCGCCAGGTGGCCATTAAAACCCTGTCGCTGCTCGACAGCTACGAGGACCGCGAACAGGAAGCGGCGGCGCAGCGTTTTTTCAGGGAGGCGGAAGCGGTCGGTCGGCTGGTGCACCCGCATATCGTTTCCATCCACGATGCCGGTCGTGAGCACGATGTGGCCTACCTGGTGATGGACTATGTGCAGGGTGAAAGCCTGGATGCCTGGGTGCACAGGGACCGTTTGCTGCCGGTGTGGGAAGTGCTCGACATCGCGGCGCAGGTTGCCGACGGCCTGGACTATGCGCACAGCCAGAATGTCATCCACCGTGATGTAAAGCCCGGCAATCTTCTCTATGACCGCGACAGCGGGGAGATCCGGATCACGGACTTCGGTGTCGCCCGCATACTGGACAGTACCCAGACCCGCACCGGCACCGTGCTCGGTACCCCTTCCTATATGTCGCCGGAACAGGTGGCGGGCCGGAAAATACAGGGGCAGTCGGACCAGTTTTCACTGGGGGTCACCCTGTACCAGTTACTGACCGGCAGCCTGCCGTTCAGCGGAGACTCGGTGGCCACGCTGATGTACCAGATTGCCAACGGCAAGATGGTGCCCCTGCGCAAGCAGCGCAGCGGTCTGCCTGCGTGTGTCAGTCGTATGGTCGGCAGGGCCATGCACAAGGATCCGGCCAGACGTTTTGCCAGCAGTGCCGAGCTGGCGGTCGCGATCCGCAAGTGTCGTTTGCAGTTCAGGGGTGGCCGGCGCAAGACGGCCTGATCGGGTGGTTTAATCAGAATGAGGGTTGCAGCTATGTACAAGTTGTTACAGATAGTGGATGGGAACGTGGTAGCCGAATACGAACTGACAGAGGAACGGTTTTCAATCGGGCGCAACCCGGGAAATGCACTGCAGCCCGATGATGCCAGCGTCAGTGGCGACCATGCTGCGGTTGTATTGACTCCCAGCGCCTACCTGGATGACGCCGTGGAGGCCAGTATCGAGGACCTGGGCAGTACCAATGGTACGTTTATTAACGGTAAACCGGTGCGTCGCCAGCTGCTCCGGCATGGTGACATGCTGACGGTGGGTATGTTGAGCCTGAAATTTATCGACGAGCAGGCGCTGGCACTGGGCGGGACCCGGATATTGCTGGACGAAGAGAGCTAGCCTGCATTCGCGGTCAGGGGACTGCTCCTGCGGGCAGGGTGCCGCTTTTGCAGGCGCTAGTAGCCCCCGGCATCCGGGTCGATTTGCCCCGGGATTTCCTGCAGGCGTTGTACACCTGTAGTGAAAGTGCCGTCTGTGTGCAGGTCAAACCAGCGGTAGCCGGGTGGCACGGGATCGAGCGCGAAGGTTTCACTGCCCGGCAGGAACTGGATGCAGGTAGAGGGCGTGGCCAGCAGCTGTACACCATTGCGCTGCTGCGCGAAGTGCTGGTGGATATGGCCCCAGACAATGGCGCGTACCCCGCTGTATCGATCGGTAACCGTAAAAAGATCACCCGGATTATCCACGGCCATGCTGTCCAGCCAGCGGCTGCCGGTCGGCACCGGCTGGTGGTGCAGCCAGATCAGTGTGTGCTGTTCGGGGCTCGCGGCGAGTAGCGCGTCGAGGGCTTCCAGTTCGGTTTCTTCCAGGTGTCCGTCTTCGCTGCCGGGTTGCGTGGAATCGAGGAAGATCATCTGCCAGTTACCAAGCTGTGCCTGGCGTTCACTGTAGAACGGCGGGTGGTTCATAC
>DRQL01000302.1 GCA_011371465.1 Gammaproteobacteria bacterium
CCGCCACAAGAAAGTACTGGAGAAGGCCAAGGGCTACTACGGTGCCCGTCGCAAGGTCTACCGGGTCGCCAAGCAGGCCGTCATCAAAGCCGGGCAGTATGCCTACCGTGACCGCCGTCAGCGCAAGCGCCAGTTCCGCGCGCTGTGGATCGCCCGTATCAATGCCGCCGCGCGTGAAAACGGCCTGTCCTACAGCCGCTTCATCAACGGCCTGAGCAAGGCGGACATCGAGATCGATCGCAAGGTGCTCGCCGACCTGGCCGTTTATGACAAGGCCGCGTTCAGCGCCCTGGCGGAACAGGCCAGGGCCAGCCTGGCGGCCTGATTTTATCCGGCAGGGACCGAACCGGTTTTTCCGGAGTGGAAAGCATGGTCGGTCCCGATGCGGGTCAGGCAATTTGTCGGATTACGCTGCGCTAATCCGACCTACGCAGCCGGAAAGGTCATGCAGGTTGAGTTAGCGCAGCGTAGCCCGACAACAAGGCCGGAAAGATCATGTAGGTTGGGTTAGCGAAGCGTAACCCAACAATGTTCGACCCCGGAGTGCAAACGTCATGCAGGTTGGGTCAGCGCAGCGTAGCCCGACAACAAGGTCGGAAAGGTCATGTAGTCACGTAGGTTGGGTTAGCGCAGCGTAACCCAACAATACCCGGCCCGCAGCACCAAAGGACCGGACATCGCCAGTTCCGCAGGTTGGGTTAGCGCAGCACACCCAACCAACCCGGCAACCATCCAACGGAACAACAGGCGCGCAAAAAACCGATGTAGGTCGGGTTAGCGAAGCGTAACCCGACAAACTCACAAAAATCTGTCCCGATGAATCCAGGAGAAAATCGGTGGAGGCGCTAGCCGCTCTAGAACAACAGGCCAGAGAGGCCGTCGAAAAAGCCGCGGACCTGAAGGCGCTGGACGACGTCCGGGTCCATTACCTGGGCAAGAAAGGGGTGCTCACCCAGCAACTCAAACAGCTTGGCAAGCTGCCGCCGGAACAGCGCCGCGAAGCCGGCCAGTCCATCAACGTTGCCAAGAAACAGGTCCAGGAAGCGATCGAGGCACGCAAGCTTCAGCTGCAGCAGGCCGAGCTCGAAGCGCAGCTGTCCGCCGAGAAAATCGATGTTACCCTGCCGGGAAGGGGGCAGCGCAGCGGCGGCCTGCACCCGGTGACCCGCACCCTGCAGCGCATTCAACAGCTGTTTGCCGGCATGGGTTTCGAATCAGTCCAGGGCCCGGAGATCGAAGACGACTACCATAACTTCGAAGCCCTGAATATTCCCGAGCACCACCCGGCGCGTGCCATGCACGATACCTTCTATATCGACGCGCATCACGTACTGCGTACCCACACCTCGCCGGTACAGATCCGCGTGATGGAAACGCAGAAACCGCCTTTCCGGATTATTGCGCCCGGGCGGGTCTACCGTTGCGATTCCGACCTGACCCACACGCCGATGTTCCACCAGGTCGAAGGTCTGCTGGTGGACGAGAACGTCAGTTTCGCCGACCTCAAAGGCATGCTGGAAGAGTTCCTCAAGCACTTTTTTGAACGCGATGCGTTGGGCGTGCGTTTTCGGCCTTCCTATTTTCCCTTTACCGAGCCTTCCGCCGAAGTCGATATCGAGTGCGTCATCTGCTCCGGTGAGGGTTGCCGGGTGTGCAGCCACAGTGGCTGGCTGGAAGTACTGGGTTGCGGCATGGTGCACCCCAACGTGTTTCAGCACGTGGATGTCGATAACGAACAGTACACCGGCCTGGCCTTCGGCATGGGTGTCGAGCGTCTGGCCATGCTCAAGTACGGCGTGAACGACCTGCGCCTGTTTTTCGAAAACGACCTGCAGTTCCTGCAGCAGTTCCGGTAGGGGCGTTCCGCGTATGAAATTCAGTGAAGCCTGGTTGCGAGAGTGGGTAAACCCCGCGCTGGACACACAGCAGCTTGCCGAGCAGTTGACGATGGCCGGCCTGGAAGTGGACGCGGTGGAGCCTGCCGCCGAGTCGTTCAGCGGCGTCGTCGTGGCCGAAGTCCTGTCGGTCGAGGCGCATCCCGATGCCGACAAGTTGCGCGTCTGTCAGGTCGCGGCCGGTGATACCGATCCGCTGCAGATCGTCTGTGGCGCGCCCAATGTCCGTGCCGGCATGAAAGCCCCGCTGGCCACGGTAGGCGGGCGCATGCCGGGAGACATGAAGATCAAAAAGGCGAAGCTGCGCGGCGTCCCGTCGCACGGCATGCTGTGTTCCGCGCGCGAACTGGGCCTGAGTGAGGAGCATGAGGGACTCATGGAACTGCCAGCCGACGCCCCGGTGGGACGTGACCTGCGCGACTATCTGGCCCTCGACGACATGACCATCGAGATCGACCTGACGCCGAACCGTGGCGACTGCCTGGGCATGGAAGGCGTTGCGCGCGAGGTCGGCACACTGACGCGCACCGACCTGACCCCGCCGGCATTCGAGCCGGTGGCAGCCGCTATCGAAGCGCAGTTGCCGATCGATGTACAGGCGCCGGACGCCTGCCCGCGTTACCTGGGGCGGGTCATTCGCGGCATCAATCCGGACGCCCGGACCCCCCTGTGGATGCAGGAAAAGCTGCGCCGCGGCGGTCTGCGCAGCCTCGGCCCGGTGGTGGATGTCACCAACTACGTCCTGCTGGAACTCGGCCAGCCTATGCACGCCTTCGACCTGGACCGCCTGTCCGGCGGTGTCGTGGTGCGCTACGCGCAGTCGGGCGAGCAACTGACCCTGCTGGATGAGCGCGAAGTCGAACTGGATGAGCAGACGCTGCTGATCTGTGACCAGGAGCGGACGCTGGCGCTGGCGGGTGTGATGGGCGGGGTCGATTCCGGCATTTCCGCATCGACCGAAAACCTGTTCCTGGAAGTGGCCTTCTTTACACCGGAAAAGATCGCGGGTCGCGCGCGGCACTACGGTTTAAGCACGGATTCCTCCTATCGTTTCGAACGCGGCGTAGACCCGGAACTGCAATGGCGCGCCATGGAGCGCGCAACGGCGTTGCTGCTCGAACTGCTGGGCGGGCAGGCGGGACCGGTCTGTGAAGTCGCATCCGCACAGTACCTGCCGGTCAAAACGGCTATCAGCTTGCGCCGTGACCGCATCCGCCGCCTGCTGGGTTTTGTGCCGGAGGATGTGCAGGTCGAGGACATTCTGACCCGCCTGGGCGTAACGGTTACGGCGGACGGGGAAGGCTGGCTGGCGACGCCGCCGAGTTACCGCTTTGATCTCGCCATCGAGGCCGACCTGATCGAAGAGGTCGGGCGCGTGTACGGCTACAACAACCTGCCCACCGCCAACAACCACGGCGACCTCACCATGCGGCCGCTGCCGGAAGCCGAGACCCCGCTGGAGCGTTTGCAGGCCTTGCTGGTGGACCGCGGTTACCAGGAAGCAATCACCTACAGTTTTGTGGATGCGGAGTTGCTGCAGGACCTGGAACCGGACAGCCGGCCCGTGCCGCTGAGCAACCCGATTTCGTCGGAAATGTCCATGATGCGCACCAGCCTGTGGGCGGGACTGCTGGGCGCGGTCCGGCATAACCTGGCGCGCCAGCACAGCCGCATCCGTTTATTCGAGTCAGGACTCAAGTATATTCAGCAAGATGAAGATATAAAACAAATTAATGTGCTTGCCGGGGCGGTAGTCGGCGACCTGTACCCGGAACAGTGGGGGGTGCAAACCCGGGCCGCTGATTTCTTTGATGTAAAGGGTGACGTCGAGGCGTTGCTGGACATCGGTGGCCAGGCGATACGGTTCCAGGCTGCTCAGCATCCCGCGTTGCACCCCGGTCAGACAGCCGCCATTATGCGCGGTGAAACACAGCTGGGCTGGCTCGGGTGTATCCACCCGGGACTGGCCCGCAAGCACGGAATCCCCAGTAAAACCTGCCTGTTTGAGCTTGATATGGACGAACTGCGTAAAGGGCGGGTGCCAAGCTTTGAAAAACTCTCAAGATTTCCTGCAATCCGCCGTGACCTAGCTATAGTAGTGAATGTGGAGGTTCCGGCCGGCGCTTTATGCGACTCGATCCACCGGCAGGCCGGGCCGATGCTCAGGGATGTACTGGTATTCGATGTATATCAGGGCAAAGGTATAGAATCGGGGCGAAAAAGCGTCGCTTTGGGCTTGATTCTACAGGATTCTTCACGCACACTGACTGACGACGAGGTTGATGCGGTAGAAGCAGGAATTATCGCTCAACTGGAAAAACAATTTGCTGCAACATTGAGAGAGTGATGCAACCATGGCGCTGACCAAAGCCGACATGGCAGAAAAGTTGTTTGAGGACCTGGGGCTCAACAAACGCGAGGCCAAGGAGCTGGTCGAGATGTTCTTCGAGAAGATCCGGCAGGCTCTGGAAGACGGCCAGCAGGTGAAGTTGTCCGGGTTCGGGAATTTCGATCTGCGCGACAAGAATCAACGACCGGGACGCAATCCCAAGACGGGTGAGGAAATCCCGATTTCCGCCCGACGGGTAGTGACATTCCGACCTGGTCAGAAACTCAAAGCACGCGTAGAGGCCTATGCTGGAAGCCAGCAATAACAACGAATTACCCGCGATCCCTGGCAAACGTTATTTCACCATCGGTGAAGTATCCGAGCTGTGTGGCGTAAAGCCGCACGTGCTGCGCTACTGGGAACAGGAATTTCCGCAACTGAAACCCGTCAAGCGACGTGGTAATCGACGCTATTACCAGCGACACGACGTGATCATGATTCGTCAGATCCGCAGTCTGCTGTACGAGCAGGGATTTACCATCGGTGGCGCGCGCCAGCGGCTGTCGGGAGAAGAAGCGAAGGAAGACGTCAGCCAGCGCCAGCAGATCGTGCGGCAGATGCGGGTCGAGCTGGAAGAGCTGCTGCAGATTCTCAAACGCTGACTCCTGCCCCCGGGGACGAATCACAAATCCGTTCCCATTTTCGTTTTCCGTTCCTGTATGATATGCGGCTCTTTCGGGGCGTAGCGCAGCCTGGTAGCGCACCTGCATGGGGTGCAGGTGGTCGGAGGTTCAAATCCTCTCGCCCCGACCATATTTTCAAAGAGTTACGCGGCATTTGAGAATAATTCCTGTCTAATATTATCGCTCTGTCTAATATTCTGTGCATGAATGTGTTCAAAATAGCGGCTTCACGGTATTCACTTCGCGCGCTTTTACATACCCCTCAGTAGTCTCTACAGAAGCGTGGTTACCCAGCGATTGCGCATAGTCGCTCCCCATCTTTCGCTTGGCGTCCGTCAGGCTCTTTGCGCGAATATCGTGGAAATGAAGTTCATCCAGTTCACACTTCTGTTTCAGCCGTCGCCAGGCGGAATTGA
>DRQL01000303.1 GCA_011371465.1 Gammaproteobacteria bacterium
ACTACGAAATCGTCTATAGTGGTGGTCCGGGCAACGGCTGAGCCGCGGGGCATGGTGTTGTACGGGGCGGCTTGTCGGATTACGCTGCGCTAATCCGACCTACAGGGTGTGAGTTGACGTAGGTCGGATTAGTCGCGCAGCGACGTAATCCGACGTGGCACTACGGGCAGGATGTGCGATGCACGGTTGTGCGGAGGTGATCTGGCTGGTTTGTCGGATTACGCTACGCTAATCCGACCTACGGGGCTGCCAGTCTTACGTAGTATTCCGTAGGTTGGATTAGCGTAGCGTAATCCAACAATGCAAAGCCGGTACCAGCAGTCCGTAGGCTGGATTAGCGCAGCGTAATCCAACAGGGCCAGGTCAATGCGGGCCAGGTTGCCTGGCGCAACCTGAGAAACTCACCGCCCCCGGTTGTCCGGTCGGTGTAACACCATCACTAACCAAAAAGGAATTTTCTTATGCAAATAGGTATGTTGGGTCTGGGCCGCATGGGCGCCAACCTGGTGCGACGCCTGATGAAAGACGGGCATGAATGCGTGGTTTATAACCGCACGCCGGAACCGACCAGGGAACTCGCTGCTGAAGGCGCTGTGGGTACTGCCAACCTGGACGAATTTGTCAGCAAGCTGGAGACACCGCGGGTAGTGTGGATCATGGTGCCCGCAGCCGTGGTCGACGGGGTGATCGATGACCTGGCGAAACGCATGCAACCCGGCGATATCATCATCGATGGCGGTAACTCCTACTACAAGGACGATATGGCGCACGCCAGGGAACTCGGCAAACAGGGTATCCATTTTGTCGATGTCGGCACCAGTGGCGGTGTCTGGGGGCTGGAGCGCGGGTACTGCCTGATGATAGGTGGCGAGACGGAAATCGTCCGTCACCTGGATCCCCTGTTCAAAACCATCGCGCCCGGTATGGGCGATATCGAGCGCACCCCGGGGCGCAGCGGCGAACCGGCGACGTCCGAGCAGGGGTACCTGCACTGCGGACCCAATGGCGCAGGCCACTTTGTGAAAATGGTCCATAACGGCATCGAGTACGGCATGATGGCGGCGTACGCCGAAGGCATGAATATTCTCAGCCACGCCAATATCGGCGGCCAGGACCATGACATCGACGCCGAGACCACGCCGTTGCAGAATCCGGAGGACTACCAGTTCGATATCGACACGGCGGAAGTCGCCGAGGTATGGCGACGTGGCAGCGTGGTGGCTTCCTGGCTGCTGGACCTGATTGCGATTTCACTGAAGGACAACCCGGACCTGTCGAATTTCTCCGGCAGCGTTTCCGATTCCGGCGAGGGTCGCTGGACCAGCATGGCAGCGATCGAGACCGCCACCCCGGCCCCGGTGCTGACTGCCGCACTGTTCAGTCGCTTCAGTTCCCGTGGTGAAGCAGATTTCGGTGACAAGCTGTTGTCCGCCATGCGCTTCCAGTTCGGTGGCCACCACGAGAAAAAACGGGACAGCTAGCGGTGCAGCAGACGGATCCATCCCTGGCAGCGCCGCCGGCGGTGATTGTCATTTTCGGTGCCGCGGGTGACCTGACCAAACGCAAACTGATCCCGGCCCTGTTCAACCTGGCTTCGCAGCAACTGCTGTCCGAACACATCGCCATGGTGGGCATCGATCGCGTGGAGATGGACAGTGTGGCCTATCGGCAAACGCTGAGTGAAGAAATTGCCTCTTTTGTCGGTACCGGTTTCGACCAGGCGCTGTGGGAGGCCAATATCGGCAAGGCCTACTACATGCCGGGCGATTTTCGCGATGCACAGAGTTATGCCCGGCTGAAAACCTTTCTCGACGAGGTGGACCGGGAGCAGGGCACACCCGGTAATTACCTGTTTTACCTGGCGACGCCGCCCAGTTTTTTCGGCGTAATCGCGACCGAACTGGGTAAAGCCGGACTGGCGCAGGAGAGCGAGGGCCGGTGGCGGCGCCTGATTATTGAAAAGCCCTTTGGTCGGGACCTGGAGTCTGCCCGGGCGCTGAACACCACTCTGCACGAGAGTTTTGCGGAACACCAGATCTACCGCATCGATCATTACCTGGGCAAGGAAACCGTACAGAACATCATGGCCTACCGGTTCGGCAACGGTACGGTCGAACCGATCTGGAACCACCGCTATATCGATCACGTGCAGATTACTGTGGCGGAGTCGCTGGGAGTGGGCGACCGTGCCAGCTATTACGAGGAGGCCGGCGCACTGCGAGACATGATCGCCAACCACCTGCTCGCGGTACTGTCGGTGGTGGCCATGGAGCCCCCCAATTCCTTCGAGGCGGATGTCATCCGCGATGAGCAGATCAAGGTGCTGAAGGCTATCCAGCCGTTCGATGCCGAACAGGTGTTGAGTGATACCGTGCGCGGCCAGTACGGTGAGGGTGTGCTGGGCAACGGCGATCACGTGCACGCCTACCGCGACGAACCGGATATTGCCGATGATTCGGCCACCGAGACCTACGTCGCCATGAAACTGATGATCGACTCCTGGCGCTGGGCGGGCGTGCCCTTTTACCTGCGCACGGGCAAGCGTATGCCGGGACGCTATTCCGAAATTGTGATCCAGTACCGGCACGCGCCCAATATGATGTTCCGCGGTGCGCTGGAACGACGCCGGGACATTGGTCCCAACCAGCTGATACTGCGTATACAGCCCAACGAGGGAATCAGCATGGAGTTCAATGCCAAGGTGCCCGGTACTGCCTTCAACGTGTCGCGGGTCTGTATGGATTTCGACTATGACGATTACTTCGACGAATCCACCATTGCCAGCGGTTACGAAACGCTGATCTACGACTGCCTGTGCGGGGACGCGACCCTGTTCAAGCGTGCCGACAACATTGAGGTCTGCTGGGAACTGGTGCAACCCGTCCTGGATGTCTGGCACGCGCTGCCACCGCGCAGCTTCCCGAACTACCCGGCCTGCAGCTGGGGACCGGAGGAAGCCGACGAGCTTCTGGCCCGGGACGGGCACCACTGGCGGGTGGTGCCGGGATGCAGCCGGTAGCCCGGCAGGGCTGAAGGCGCACGAAGACCGTGCCGGGCAGGTCAGCCCGCGGCTACTTGCTCTCCATGGCGTCGATGGCCTTGAGCAGGCCTTCGCATTTTTTCAGGTCTTCTTCATCACTGCCGGCGTCGTCGACGCACGCCTTGTATTCCTGCAGTGTTTTCGTTTTTTCCTCGGTATATTCCGCCTGGGCTTCGGCGGCGCGTTCTTCGGCGGAGGTGCAGGCGGCCAGGTTGATGGTGGTGACAGCTGCCAGCAGCGCCAGTATGCCGAGTTGATGTTTCATTGTTTGTCTGCCTCAATCATGCTTGTTGGTCCGGATGCAGTATAGCGGCAGAGCGCCTCTTTATGCCATTCGTTACCGGGAATCGCCAGGGGTTTGTCCTGTAACGGCAGAGAGGGTATCCAGCACGTCCAGTGCTTCCTCGAAATCATACTGGCTGACCGGGTTTTCCAGTCGCTCCAGCTCGAGTGACCGGTAGGCGCCCGGCATCTGTTCCCTGATTTCATCGAGGACGCTGGCCGCATCGGCGTCGTCGTCTTCCAGCAGGCTCCTGAGCCTGGCGAGCTGTTGTTGCAGGGCATCGGCATCAACAGGTTCATCGCTTGCGGTATCCATGGTTTTCTGCGTGCTGCTGTGCAGGGTATCCAGGGCATCCATCACCAGTGCCAGTGCACGCCGCAGCGGGTCGAGCTGTGACCTGGCGCTGGCGGGATCGGTTTTAATCGCCTCATCCAGCTGCCGCGCGGCTTCCTGCAGTTCGTCGGCACCAATACTTCCGGCAACCCCTTTCAGGGTGTGTGCCAGGCGCTGTGCCGACTCCTGGTCTCCCTGTTCCAGTGCGGCCTGCACGGCGTCGGCGACGCCGGCCTGGCTGGTGCGGAACTTGAGCAGGATACTACGGTAGAGTTTGCGGTTGCCGGCGACACGCGCCAGGCCGGTGCGCGTGTCGATGCCGGGTAAATCCGGCAACGGGTCCTCCGCGCTGCCGGTCCCGGTCTGCGCCGGGGCCGGTACGGTGCGGCGCTGTTCGGGGACCTTCACCCAGCGACCCAGCACTTCGAACAGTTCTTTAACGTCGATGGGTTTGGCGATGTGATCGTCCATACCGGCGGCACGCGCCTCTTCCTGGTCGCTGAGCATCACGCTGGCCGTCATGGCGAGCACGGGCAGCTTGCTGAAGCGCGCATCCTTGCGGATCTCACGGGTGGCCTGGTGGCCGTCCATCACCGGCATCTGGATATCCATCAGTACCGCGTCGAAATAGTCGGGCTGCGCGCGCAGGATATCCAGCCCCTCCCTGCCGTTGCTTGCGATGGTGACCTGTGCTCCCGCATTTTCCAGGATTTCCTGTGCCACCTGCTGGTTGATTTCATTGTCTTCTACCAGCAGGATGCGCGCGCCAATGACGTGCTCGGGCAACTGTTCCGCGTTGCTGCCGTGACGGCGGGCGACGTTCCTGCCGAGTGCCTCCAGGATGCCGTCCAGCAGGGTGGATGGAGACACCGGTTTCACCAGCACGCCCTTGATGGGTGCATCGCCCTTGTTGCGCAGCAGTTGTTCGCGGTCGAATGCAGTCACCATGAGGATGGCGGGGATTTTGCTCAGGCGCTCGTTGCTGCCAATTCGTCGTGCCACTTCAATGCCATCCAGTTCCGGCATCTTCCAGTCCGACAGGACCAGGTCAAACGGCGGGTCGGCTGCTTCGAGCAGGCGCAGGGCCTCGTTGCCACTGCCCGTTTCCCGAACCGTAAAGCCGAATGCTTCCAGGTAACGGCACAGGATGACGCGTGCGCTGGGGTTGTCATCGATTACCAGTACCTTGAGGTCGCTGATATCGGCATCGACCGGTTTGTCGGTCTGCAATTGCTGCGTGTCAGCCTTGCCCAGCCGCGTGGTAAACCAGAAAGTGGACCCCTTGCCGGCTTCGGATTCCACCCCGATTTCACCGCCCATCATTTCCACCAGCCGTTTGGATATGGTCAGTCCCAGGCCGGTGCCGCCGAACTTGCGGGTGGTCGAACTGTCGGCCTGGGTGAAGGATCGGAACAGCCTGGACTGCTGTTCTTCGGTCATGCCGATACCCGTATCGCTGACTGAGAAACGCAACCGTGCGCTGCGGTTATCCTGTTCCAGCACCTGTATACGCAGGGTGATTTCACCGCCATCGGTAAACTTGACGGCGTTGTTCATGAGGTTGATCAGGATCTGACCCAGGCGCAGCGGGTCGCCGACCAGGGCGAAGGGCAGGTCACTGTCAAAATCAAAAATCAGTTCGGTGCCCTTTTCACCGGCTTTCAGGCTGGTGATGTTGGCCAGGTTTTCCAGGACTTCGGCGTGCAGGTCGAACGGGATGTTTTCCACGTCCAGTTTGCCGGCCTCGATCTTGGAGAAATCCAGGATATCGTTGATGATACCCAGCAGCGCCTTGGCCGATCCCGATATCTTGTTCAGGTAGTCGCGCTGCTGCCTGTCCAGGTCGGTGTTCAGTGCCAGGTGGGTCAGGCCGATCACGGCGTTCATGGGCGTGCGGATTTCATGGCTCATGTTGGCGAGGAAATCGCTCTTGGCGCGGCTGGCGCTTTCCGCGATCAGGGTGGCTTTTTCCAGCTCCGCCTGCAGGGATTTCAGCTCGGTGATATCCACCAGCCCGCCGATCATGCCGCCGGGTTTGCCTTTTGCGACGTCGAAGGTCGTGCGCCAGTACATGACATTGTGCGTCACGCCATCGGCCCAGGGCAGGGTGCGTTCTTCCTGCCGGAAGCCGCCTTCCCGGAGCAGTTCGATATCCGCCTGCTGCAGCTTCTGTTGTTCTTCCGCGGGAATGAAGTCGAGGTCGAGCACGGTTTTGCCGACCAGCTCCGCGCGCCTGATGCCGAAAGCCTGTTCAAAGGCCTGGTTGCAGGCGGTGAAAACCGTGTGCACGTCTTTCACGAAAATGGGGATGGGAATGGCATTCAGCAGCGCGGACTGGTAGGCCAGCATACGCGCCCGTTCACGGTCGCGCAGCGCCGCGCGTCGCAGGTAGAGCGCCAGCATGATGGACAATACAAACGCCCCCAGCGGCAGCCACAGGCTGCCGGGTCCCCAGCGCGGGTACAGCACGGGGTCAACGGCCCGCGCGGTCAGTGTCCAGGGCCGGTTGGCGAATTCAATCGTGCGGCTAATCTGCCGGATCCCTTCCTCCGGCGTGTTCGCGGCCGGTTTATCGCCACTGCGGTCGAGTGCCGGCAGGTGACGGTACAGGAACTTTTCGCTGTCCGCTGCCTTTGCATCCTCGAACAGCAGTTCCAGTCCCGCCGGTGTGGTGTGCCTTTCCAGTATGGTTTCGATCATCGGCGCAAATTCAAACACGGCCACCGCAAAGCCCTGCAGTGCGTCCAGGCGGGTTTGTGCCGTCGCCAGTGACGGCAGGTTCCGGTAAATCGGCAATGCGACCGCAGTACCATAGACATCCTGTCCGGCCTGGATCAGGCGGATACGCCCGGAAGCGACGGGCCGGTTTTCACGTGCGGCGCGTAACAGCACCTGCAGTCGTTTCGGGTTACCACCGGGATCGAAGCCCAGCAATGGCCGGTTCAGTTCCTGCGGCTCCGCGTACAGGACCGGGAAATAGCGCTCGCGCCGCGGAGCGGGCTGTAAACCACCCTGGCCGGTTTTATCGGAAAAAAAGAAGGGTCCTCCCAGCTGTTGCCGGGCCTCGGATTCCACGCGTTGCCGGTCTTTGTCAGCCACCTGTGGCAGCCACTCCAGGGCGATCAGCCCCGGGAACTGCTGCAGGTCATGTTCCACCAGCAGGCGGAATTCGTCGCGGTCGACAGACACTGAAGCATTGAAAGCGGAACGGATGTGGTAGAGCGATTCCAGGTAGCTGCTGACACCGAACTGGATGGCGTCACTGTGGTTGGCGACCGCGGTCTCGAAGGCATTACGTACGCTGACCTTGTGGTTTTCCTGCAGCAGGCTGAACAGCGAGAATGACAGCAGGGCGCCCAGTGCGATGACCACCCAGTGCACGTAGCGGGTGCGGCGTTCGGCATTGTCCGCGCTGCTGCGGCGCAGTCGCCAGGCCAGTGCCAGCGTGACCAGGGTACCGAACAGCAGGAAGCCTTCGTCGGCGGCGTTCCTGGCCATCAGTCCCATTTCCGTTACCAGCCGGTGTTCGTTGGCACGCAGGGCCAGCCACATGGCCAGCGTGAAGGTCATGCCGGTGATGATGACCGGTATCGGCAGCCAGCCGGGCGGGCCCGGTTGCCGGCGTCGTTGTCGGTCCGTGGCGAGGCTCAGGGTGAGCAGCGCGCTGCCCAGGGCCACGAAGCCCGCGGCGGTATGGATCGCCATGCGTGTCAGGTGGCCCCAGCCGTAGGCGCTTTCCACGCCGATAAAATAGCCGGTAAAGGCGGTGATCCCCAGCCCGATGATAGTGGCGCCGAGGATAGCCATCCAGGCCAGGCTGCGCGGACCGCTGCCGGAGCGTGCGCCGATCAGCAGTGCGCTCGCGGTCAGGGTGAAACACAGCGCGGTATTGGGTGCCATGCGACCCGGGTTGGATGCCCCGATGTCGATGTAGTGCTGCATGAAGAGCTGGTCGATGTGCAGGCTCACAGAGAACAGGTATTCGATGAGTGTGAGTGCGCCAATCAGCAGCACGCTGCCACCGCAGACTGTGGTTATGCGTCTCCGTTTGCCGGTCAGTGCCAGCAGACCGGCCCCGCTCAAAAGAAATCCGAGGGCCGTGTTGTACTGCATGGCGACAAACGCCGGGTTGACCTGGATCAGCGCAATGTTACGGGTATACCAGCCCAGCAGTACCGCACCGCCCAGCAGCAGGGACGCCAGGCCGCCAAGACGGCTGAACAGGAGCAGATAGTGCGCCAGGCCGCCGAAGGTCACGGTAGCCTGTCCGCCAGTGCCGCCGGGTACGCCCTCACTGGTGTGGACTCGCGTGGGTGACTGGGTTCAGAGTTGCTGTTCCAGGTCGGGGGGCGCGTTTTCTTCATAACGCTCCTTGATGTCCAGGAATTCGGGCAATGCGGAGTGCATGATGGGCACCAGTTGCGGGTCGAAATGGGTGCCGGCCTCTTCATCGATCAGCTGTACCGCGTCTTCCACGTTCCACGCCTTCTTGTAGGGGCGTTCCGTGGTGAGCGCATCGAACACGTCCGCAACGGCGATGATCCGACCGGCGAGGGGGATCGCTTCCCCGGCTAGCCCGTTCGGGTAGCCGCTGCCGTTCCATTTCTCGTGGTGGGTAAGGGCGATGTCCCGGGCCATGCGCAGCAGCGGGAAATCGTGCTCGCCGATGATCTCGGCGCCGTAGGCCGGGTGCTGACGCATGATGTGCCATTCATCGTCGTTCAGCTTGCCTTTTTTCAGCAGGATGCTGTCGGGTATGCCGATCTTGCCAATGTCGTGCATGGGCGCAGCATTGAACACCAGGTCCA
>DRQL01000304.1 GCA_011371465.1 Gammaproteobacteria bacterium
CCTGGCGGTCCTGGCCAGTATGATCCATGGCCTGACGGTACCGGGCTCCATGGAAGTAGCGCAGCGTGCCAAGGGCTTTACCCACGGCATGTTCGAATGGCTGCGCAAGGCGCCCTGGGGTAACCCGGCCTTTTCGTCCACCTTTATCTCGATCATCATTTTCGGGTTTATCGGTGGTATTACCGGCGTGGTCATGGGTACGGAACAGATCAACCTGATCATTCACAACACCATCTACGTTCCCGCCCACTTCCACGCCACGGTGGCAGTAGGCACCACCCTGACCTTCATGGGCCTGACCTTCTTCCTGATCCCGGTCCTGTTCCGGCGTCAGCTGATTCTGCCCACGCTGGCCAAATGGCAGCCCTACCTGTTCGGGCTGGGCATGACCATCCTGATCCTGTTTATGCTGGGCGCGGGCACGCTCGGTGTATCACGGCGTCACTGGGACATGGATTTCGCCGGTGCCGCACTGAGCTTCGAGTACTCGGGTATGGCCTACACCCTGATGGGCATTGCCGGTATCGGTGCCGTGATTGCCGTCATCGGCGGCGGCGCCTACCTGCTTATCACGGTCGGATCACTGGTATTCGGCAAGAAGCTGGATCCGTCAGCCGGCCTGTTACAGAGTTTCGGCGTACCGCTGTCCTCCGGCACCTACACGGCCACACCCGAGGTGCTGCCCATGGCGGCGCCGGTGGAGGAACATGGTTCGGCCGGCTTCGAAGCGCCGGGCACCTTCGTGCTGGCGATGCTGCTGCTGGTTTCCTTCGTGGTGTACTACTTCATCAACTGGAAGTACCTGGCCTCGGTCTGGCCGCTCAGCTAGCGCTGCAGCCCGGAGCCTCGTCGCGGGGCGGAGGCACACCTCCGCCCCGCTTTCACTTTAGCAGGTACACAAGCATGCCAAACTGCTCCAGAGAAGTTGCCCTGGCACAGCCATTTGACGGGTCGATGCTGCTTAAACAGCTGTCCAACCTGTTCAAGTTTCGCATTGGTGTGGTCATGGCACTCGTTTCCGTGGTGACCCTGGTCGTCACCCCGGGACAGGCCGTACCCGCCTGGCAGGTGCTGGTGCTGGGACTCACCGTACTGCTCGCGGCCAGCAGCGCGGGCGCGTTCAACCAGTATTACGAGGTAGACATCGATGCGCGCATGCGCCGCACCGATAACCGCCCCTTTGTAACCGGTGCTTTTGCGCATAATCGCTGGTGGCTGCTGTTGATCGGCGCCATGCTGGTGGCCGGTGTCGGCACAGCCGGCTGGCTGCTGAACGGCATGGCCGCCCTGTATATCTTCCTGGGCGCTTTCTTTTATGCCATCGTCTACACCGTATGGCTGAAACGCCGCACGTCAACGAATATTGTCATCGGCGGTGCCGCAGGCAGTTTTGCCGTACTGGCCGGCGCGGCCGTAGTCGATCCGGGCCTGGGACCGGTGCCGGTTATACTGGCGATCGTACTTTTCCTGTGGACGCCACCCCATTTCTGGAGCCTGGCCATTGCCCGGCACGAGGACTACGCGGCCGCAGGTGTGCCCATGCTGCCCGTACAGGTGGGCAACGCCACGGCTGCGAAAGCGGTACTGGGCAACACCCTGCTGCTGACGGGCATGTCCGTGCTGCCGTTTTTCTTCGGCCTGGGCTGGCTGTATCTGGCCGGCGCCCTGCTTGGCGGCGGGTATTTCACCTGGCGCAGCCTGTTGCTGGTACGGGATGCCTCCCGCGCGAACGGCATGCGCGCCTTTTTTGCCTCCCTGGTGCAATTGATCGTACTGCTGGTATTCGCCGTGCTCGACGCCCAGTTGCGCGGCTGATAACGTAGCACCGCGTATTTCTCTGCGAGCTGCCGGTACCCCTATGCTGCATGCATTCAAAGCTTTTGCCCTGCCCGGTGCGTTTTTCGGCCTGCTGCTGGTTCAGCTGGCCGGTGCAACGTCCGCTGCGGCGGACGGAAACAAGGTCCCCGACCCGGTCAGGGAATTCCAGTACAAGGACGCGCTGCAGCAAAGCCAGGCGGCCATCGGCAACCAGCTCGGCGACCACCCGCTGACGGATGAAAAGGGCCACGCCCTGTCACTGGCCGACCTGCGCGGCAAGCCGCTGGTACTGAGCCTGATCTATACCAGCTGCGCCCAGGTCTGCCCCATGACCACCCGCCACCTCGCCAAAGTGGTCGACAAGGCGCGTGATGCACTGGGAAAAGACCGTTTCAACGTGGCCATACTGGGCTTCGATGCCTACCACGACAGCCCGCAGGCCATGCTCTATTTTGCCAGGAAACAGGGTATCGACAACCGGGGCTGGCGACTGCTCAGCGCCAGTCCGGATACCATCCAGGCCCTGAGCAAGGAACTGGGATTCAAATTCTTCAATTCACCCAATGGCTTCGACCACATCACGCAGGTGACGGTGATTGATGCCGAGGGACGCGTCTACCGGCAGGTCTACGGCGAGGTATTCGACACCCCGTTGCTGGTTGAGCCCCTGAAGGACCTGGTGCTCGGGCGACCCACGCCGAACCAGGGCCTGCTCTCGGAACTGATCGACAAGGTACACTTCTTCTGTACCAGTTATGACCCGGCGCGGGATGCCTATTATTTTGACTATTCGCTGTTTATTGGTATGTCAATCGGCGCTTCCATTATACTGATTGGCATCGTTCTGCTGGTGCGCGAGTTCAGGCACGGCCAACGCTCCGCCCGCACTTGAGGCATATCAAGGAAGGCCGGCGCCCGGTGGTCTAGCCTGACCGTTCGCAGGAGGGCCCTGGAGGAAACAGGGTTCACAACCGGCTGATTCGCGGTCAGGAGACCGCTCCTACAGGTTATCCTGAATGAACTTCAGGGTTGAGAGATGTACACCGTGAGCAAGCGCGTCAACCCCGTTAAACGCATGTACCTGCTGCTGGAAGAATGGTTCACCCTGTCTTTCGGCGCAGACTGGAACCCGCTCTACCACCTGGGCACCCTGACCTTTTTCTTCTTCTGGGTAGTACTGATCAGCGGTCTCTACCTGTTCATCTTTTTTGACACCAGCATTGCCGGCGCCTATGCCTCGGTGGAACACATGACCCACCAGCAATGGTACGCCGGTGGTGTCATGCGCAGCCTGCACCGCTATGCCTCGGACGCAGCGGTGGTCACCATTTTGCTGCACATGTTCCGCGAGTTCGCCCTCGACCGTTACCGCGGCTTCCGCTGGTGGTCCTGGCTCACCGGCGTACCAACCCTGTGGTTCGTCATTACGCTGGGAATTACCGGCTACTGGCTGGTGTGGGACGAGCTTGGGCTGTACGTTGCCGTACTCTCTTCCCAGCTCATGGACTCTCTGCCGGTCATGTCCGGCTCCATGGCGCGTGATTTCCTGGCAGGCCAGCTCACCGATCGCCTGTTCACCCTGATGGGCTTCCTGCACCTGCTGGGACAGCCGATACTGCTGATCTTTGCCGTGTGGCTGCACGTCAAGCGCCTCTCGCACGTCGAGGTTTCCGCGCCACGCGGTCTGGCGGTGGGCAGCCTGCTGGCGCTGCTGGTGCTGTCCCTGCTGGCACCGGCCACCAGCCACGCCCCTGCCGAGCTCAGCAAGGTACCGGCCGTACTGCACCTGGACTGGTTCTATCTCAACGTGTATCCCCTGCTCGACCAGTGGCCGGCTACCCGGGTATGGATGCTGACCACCAGCGTCACCCTGCTGTTGATGCTCATGCCCTGGTTGCCCCCCAAAAAGACAGGGCCGGCCGCCGAAGTACACCTTGACGAGTGCAATGGCTGCGGCCAGTGCGCCGAGGACTGCCCCTTCGATGCCATCTCGGTCCAGGCCCGCAGCGATGATTCCCGCTGGGAAAACGAAGTGGTGGTCAATCCTGAACAGTGCGCCGCCTGCGGGATCTGTGTCGGCTCCTGCCACTCGTCCAATCCTTTCCGGCATGCAAAAAAGACGCTGGAAACCGGCATCGATATGCCCCAGTTCCCGATCGACGAGGTCCGTGCACGCACCGTCGCCGCACTGGACGAACTCAGTGGCGATACCAGGATCATGCTGTTCGGCTGTGACAACGCGGCCGATATTGATTCGCTCCGGTCCCCGGATGTCGCCGTACTGAGCCTCTTCTGTACCGGCATGATCCCGCCGACCCTGGTCGAGTACGCACACAGGCACGGGGCGGACGGGGTCTTCATTACCGGCTGCCGCACCGGCGACTGCTATTTCCGCCTGGGGAACCGATGGCTGGACCAGCGTTTTGCGGGCAGGCGCAAGCCGGCCCTGCGACAACGTGCCCAACGCGATCGCATCCGGGTTTACCGGGCCGCGGAAACCGACACCGCCCGGCTGCGCCGCGAGCTTGCTGCATTCCAGCGCGATATGGCGGCACTGAAACAGGAAGCATCGGTCCCGGGCACCCGCGGCGAGGCGGAGATCGCGGATGCATAAGATACTGCGTTACCCGCTACAGGCCCTGAACTACACCCTGTTCATGTTGCTGGTCTGGTATTTCTCCGCGGCGCCGCCCTATGCACAACTGCAACCGGACCAGGCAGTCATTACCGTGGCGTTTTCGCATGCGGGTGAGCGCCGGGAAGAGTGCCGACAGCTTTCGCGTGAAGAGCTGGAAAAACTGCCGCCCAATATGCGCGCTCCCATGGACTGCCCGCGCGAACGTTCACCCGTCAAGGTACAACTGCTGCTGGATGGCGAACTGCTGCTTGAGGAGGTCGCGCGTGCGCCCGGCCTGTACAGTGACCTGGGTGTCGATATCTACCGCACGGCCAAGGTGCCTGCCGGCAAACACACCCTGTCCGTGCAAATGAATGACAATATGCGTGTGGAAGGCCCCACCTACACGCATGAGCAAACGGTAACCCTGGAACCGGCACAGCTCCTGGTGGTCAATTTCAACTCTGAGACCGGGTCGTTCATTATTCAGTGAGCGACCCATCGGGGCGGGCAGCCGCCTTCCCGGCGGGAGTATCGACTGCAGACGCCGAAGGAGTTGCAGAAGGTGACTGCAAATACCGGATCAGGTTGAAGAGTGAGACCGATAGCACGAGGATGATCACGAAAAACACCAGGGAACGGTGGTCAAAGCGTTCGCCACGCCTGCTTTCGATCCGGTTGAGTATCCAGTCCGACACTAGGTACAGAAAGATGGCGGCGACCGTGTAATACAGTATTTCCATTGTCAGCACCCGATGAACCCCGGACGATAGCCCGCAGAATACCACAATGCATAAAACAGAAAACGCACCCTGGAGTCTGCCCCGTTGATCGCGAAATATATTCATGTGTCCAGCGTGATCGCCACCTTCACCCTGTTTTTTATCCGCGGGGTATGGATGATCGTCGACTCGGATCTCCTGCAGCGCAAGTGGGCCAGGATCGTGCCCCCGGTGATCGACACCCTGCTGCTGGCGAGTGCTATCACCCTGTCGGTCAGCATCTACCAGTATCCTTTTGTGCATGCCTGGTTGACCGCCAAGGTGATCGCCCTGCTCATCTACATCGGTCTTGGCATGCTGGCCCTCACCTACGGAAAAACCAGAAGGATCCGCGTCAGCGCCTGGGTGGCCGCCCAGCTGTGCTTTTTTTATATTGCTGCCGTGGCGATCACCAAAAACCCGCTGGTGTTGTCATGAACAGGCTGGCCGCCACCCTGTACACCGCGGCCCTCTGCTCCCTGCTGCTGGCCTGTGGAAATCCCAACCAGCGCCTGGATGAACAGGTATTCTATGACGGGCCGGAGTTCAAACTGAAAGTGGTGCGCTACTACCGCAATATCCCGTTTAACCCGCTGGGGGAACAGGCCATTGTGATGTGCCGTTCGGAAAACACCCGGGAATTTCAGTCCGATGAGCAACAGGATGCCGGCTGGCGCTCACTGGGGGCAGTCAATGCCACGGGCAGCAAGGATGCCGCGCAAGCCGCCCTGCGGATCCGGGATAACTATCGGGTACTGGATGACCATACCCTGTTCGCAATAATCAGTGCCTTCAATATCAGCTTCGATGCCTGCGGGCATTTTATCCACTGGGATCCGACCCGCTTGCCACCGGACATGATCGATGCAGTGGAAAAACCGGGGTCCTGCGCACCCCGCGGCCCGGTTGATTGCCGCTACTACGACTTCGAGGGAAAGCGGGCACCCCGCTATGAGCAAATCCGGGTAACCGGCAAGGGCCAGGTCAGTTTTACAGCAAGCTCGACGAGTTTCAGGGACATTGATTTCCTGCGTGTTCAGACCCGCAACCATGGTGCCGTGTGGCAGGTAGACAGTACCGGGTCTGAACCTGGTGAACGCGAATGGAAACCGGGCAGCCTGCACTCCCTGTCCATCCCGGAAGCGGGAGACAGGCCGGGGAATACCCGCCTGATGGACTGGTTCGAATCGGTACTCCCGCCCGGCAGCATGGTGATCTGGCCGGATCGATCGGTCGCCTGCGAAGACCGGCGCTGTGCCGGAATCCGTTTCAATGACCGCGAGGGGAACAGCGGCACACTCTATATCACCATGCCGCCGGAGACCGAAAACGGAACGAACAGGGCCTCATTCCACTCCGGCCGCTTCATTGCAAACGGCCGGTCACAAACCATTGAATCATTCACCGACCTGCGTAAAAAACTGGCCGTTAACAGGCCCTAGCTACTGCGCAGGGAAACCCCGGTATCGTCACTGCGAATCCGGCAGGGCTCAGCTTAATCCCTTGCTCAGGAAAAACTCCCGGTACTGGTAGTCGATTTCATTGATGTGATGATACAGCCAGTCCCACAGCAGGCTGCTCATTTTTTTCTTGAACTTGATATTCCGGTTATTGATGTCCGACTGCAGCTTCAACATCTCTGCGGAAAATTTATCATGCAGTTTTTTGTGGGCCGCGTAGTCCGGGTAGCCGTATTTCTGCATCAGGGCTTCCTCTTCGGAAAAATGCGTGGCCACATAGCGCATGATCTTACTGAACAGCGCGTCAATCCGGCGCCAGTCCTGGTTGGTGGGCTCATGCGTAGACAGGTCATCCACGATCAGGCTGAATTCCACGGCATAACTCGCCAGGCGCAGATGCTGCTTATTGATTTCTGCGATGCCAACTTCTTTCAGCAGGCAATGTGAGCTGTCTTTGGCAGCTGAACTCCTGAAACCGAACATGGTACACCTCCGACACAGTTTCCAGGCCGCCACCGATCCGGTTTGCCAAGCGGCATCCCGCAACCTGCAGCAGCGGCCATATTAACATACAGGCCAGCAGGATTCGCTTTGCCCCGTACACAAATCATTCGCTGTGGACATACACCCACTCGCCGACAGGCTCGGTAACCCCGCCATACAGGTAGCGGGGATACTCGCCGGTGGGCCAGTAGATAAAGGCATCGTGGTTCAGCAATCCGGTTGGGCAGTTGATACGCAGCTCCCAGGGCGCAGCCTGCACTATCCGGCTCCCGTCGGGAGGTCCCAGCAGCCGCTCGAATACTTCCCTGGGCATACCCTGCAGTCGGTAGGTGTCCGGTAACGCCAGCGCCATACCAATACGATCCCCGCCGGCCTTCCAGCGTTCCGGCGCAAAATCCTCCGCTTCACGGCCCTTCGGTATCCGGTCGACCAGGGCACTGGTAATCCTGCCCCGCGCGTCCAGGACCAGTACCAGCATGGCATGATCCGGGTCACCTTCCTCGAACCGGCTCTGCCCGGACCAGGGCTCACCCTGCCTGGACCCGAGGTCATACCACACAATGGATCCCTGTTTGTGCAGCAGAGAACGGTACTCGAAGCGGTCGCACTCCTGCAACCCGGTCGCGGGCAGTGTCTCCAGGTACTGCGGAACCAGTTCGGCGAGCGCTGCTGGCGGGTGCCCTGCCTCCGTCGTATAGGCCGAGATGGCCCTGACCAGGGGTTCAGCCTGTGACGCCGCCTCGTGAAACCGCAGCCTGCGCTGCTCCTGCTCCTGAACCGTCTCGCGCTCCGGCATCACCAGTACCGCGATACCGGCCACCGCGACAACGAGGATGAGCAAAACCGGCAGCGAACGGTTTGCCTTCATCACTCAAACTCTTGCGCCAGAAAAAGTGCCTTTATCTTCGCCACCGCCTCCTCGTCCGGCGGGTAAAAGGTTGCCACCATGACAAACCGTCCGTTGCGGACCTGCCCGGACAATTTGTCATTTTTCAGGGATTCCTGCAGGTTCGTCTGCGCTTTTTCAGCATCCCTGAACTTAAATACGGAGATAATGCGCGTACTCGCGATTCTTGCGATCGCATATTCCGCGATATATTCCATGTCTTCATTGAAGGGCGGCCTCACCAGCAGGGTGCCGTCAACGCCATTCGCCTTCAGGTCATCGATAAACGGCCTGATCTCGACCGGCGCTTTTACCCCCTCGTCACTGCATCCGCCCAGCAAGGCCAGCGACACGATCAGGCTTGCCAGCAAATATTTCATTCAGTTTACCTGTTCATTGCACAGACCGGGACCTGCCGGCGGGTAATTCAGACCGTTTTCTGCGCTTGTGTACATCACTCCGTCCGGACCGGCGTCAAACCGGTTACGGGCGACCTGAATCCCCCCTTGACTACTCCAGCGCAGAGGATTCTCATAGACAATATACCTGTTTCGAGGAAACTGCTTCAATGAACGGCGACGACAACTGGCTGATACATGAACACTCCCTGTATGAGGACCTGCTGTCCCAGTGTACGGAAGCAGTCGAAATCGAGGACTGGAAGACGGCCGGTTCATTGTTCAAACGCCTGGTCACGCACCTGAAACGGCATATGGCCATAGAGGACGAGGTACTGTACCCCGCGTATGAAGCCTCGGCCGAGGCGCCCCAGGGGCCGACCGGCGCACTGCGCGAGGAACACGACCGGATTGCGCAACTCGTGACAGACATGGCCCGCGTCCTCGAAACCAGGGACTCGGATTACGTCCTCGAGTGCATGGCCCACCTGGAAAGGCAGATGATCAAGCATCACGAAAAGGAAGAAGATATTTTCCTGCCGATGGCGAGCCACATACTGGATGCCAGGCGGGAGGAAATCTCACAGCAGCTTGCTGAATTCAACGTATCAAAAATCCGCAGAAAGTGGGACATCTGAATCGATAAAAAACGGGAAAGGGAATCACTTCCCTTTCCCGCCAGTTACTGCGCGGACGACCCGGCTCAGTAGATATCGTGCATGGTGTTATACACGTTGAACTTGCCGGTCGGGGTAACCAGGCGTTTGTCCTTGATTACCTTCTTCAGCTTGCGGGTCTTGTCGTCAACGATCACGATGGCCGACTCCTGGTCCTTGCCGCTCCAGACCGAGAACCAGACCTCATCACCAGCCTTGTTGTATTCCGGCTGAACGACGCGTTTCGGTCCGTCACCCTTGATGCCGGCCCACTCGGCAATCGGCAGCACTTCATAGCCCTTGTCGAGGTGATCCACGTCATACACTGCGACGCTCTGGCTTACCTTGGTGTCCGGGTTCAACGGTGAATCCACCCACAGGTTTTTCGATTTCGGGTGAGATTTCACGAACAGGGAACCGCCGCCCTGCCCCTTGAGGGTGCGCACCACCTTCCAGGCGTTTTTCTTGTGCTTCACCGGATCCGTACCAATCACGGTTACATGATCGTTACCCAGCGCGCTGGTCACCCAGACCGGACCGTACTTCGGATCCTTGAGGTTGGCGCCACGACCCGGGTGCGGGATCTTGGTCACATCAACCATGGCCGTCAGGGTATCTTCCTTGGAGTCGATCACCGCGATCTTGTTGGACTTGTTAGCTGCCGTCAGGAAGTAACGGTGCGTGGAATCCCAGCCGCCGTCATGCAGGAACCGCGCTGCACCGATGGTCGTTACCTTGAGGTTGTCTACATCCTCGTAGTTGACCATCAGTACCTTGCCGGTTTCCTTCACGTTGACGATGAACTCGGGGTGTTCATGCGAAGCCACGATGGC
>DRQL01000305.1 GCA_011371465.1 Gammaproteobacteria bacterium
TGCACATCGTGCGGTTCACGAAACCGGCACATACCCGCCGTGGCGAAGCTGGAGTCCACGCCACCGGAGAGAAACACACCCAGCGGCACGTCACTCATCAGCCTCCGCCGGATCGATTGCAACAGCAGCTCGCGCACGGCTTCAGCAGCCTCGTCCAGCGAAGGGAACGTGTCGGCGGGTTCGATCCGGAAACGCCAGTAGGCCCGTACATCCAGGTCTCCGCTACCGGGTTCAAAACGCAGACAGTGTCCTGCGGGCAGCTTGTGGGCATCACGGTAAACGGCATTGGGCGACGGCACGAAACCATGCGCAAAATATTTCTTCAGTGCCAGAGAATCGTATTGTGCGGTAAATCCGGAATGAGCGGTAATCGCTCCGAGTTCAGAGGCAAACAGCAAGGTACCGTTTTGCCTTGCCCAGTAGAGCGGCTTCTCGCCGAAGCGATCGCGCGCAAGAAACAGGGTTTTTCGGCGCCTGTCCCAGATGGCAAAACCGAACATACCGCTGAGTTTCAGGGGCAGCTCCTCACCCCATTGTTTCCAGCCGTGGATCAGGACCTCTGTGTCGCTGTGATCGGACCGGAAACGATGACCCAGCGCTTCCAGTTCGCGCCGTAATTCGACATGGTTGTAGATTTCGCCATTGTAGCTGACGGTAACGGTGCCGTCCTGATCCCGCATGGGTTGCGCGCCGCCATCCAGGTCGACGATCGCCAGACGGCGGTGTCCCAGATACACACCATGATCCGGGTCTGTATAAAAACCTTCGCCGTCCGGCCCCCGGTGTGCCAGTGCACGGGTCATGCGTTCCAGGTCGCCCTGGTCTCCGTATCCGATAAAACCGGCAATCCCGCACATCTGGTTTTATGCCCCGGTCATCAATTTATTTATAAAAGGTTTTTTTAAAATACCTGTGGCCAGGGACAGTGTATCGATGTATCCGGAAATATTGACCGGCAGGCATAGTGGGCACGGGAAGCATAAACGGCCTGTTCCCGGCTGGTCAACCGGTTATTACCAGGGCGGAGCGGGACAGGAAGGCCTTCCCCTCCGGTCGGAATCCCTCCCTGTTTTTCCAGCAAATACAGTCTCCCTTACCCGGGTCCCGTCCAGGACCCTCTCTGCGATGTGTCCCGGCTGACAGGGGAAATGTCCACCGGATATGAACGACAGGCATTTTTTCCGATGCCAGTAACCGGGATTCGCTTGTGCTGGCAATACGATTAACCCATAATTTCCTTCACCGTCGAATATTTTCCGCCCGGTGCGGCTTCCTGTCATCTGGTGAAATCGCACCTGGCCTGGTCCCGTATAACCTACAATGCCATATCCCCTGTTCACACATCGCCTGGCTTACCTCGAAGATTTCAGCAGAGGCGCTCACCCGTACACCGGTCGGGACCGGTCGTGAGTCCGGGCCCCGGCAAACGACTGCTGTCCATCGTCGTCCCCGTCTACAACGAGGAGGACAATGTCGTGCCGCTGTACGAGGCAGTGAACACCGCGCTCGCGCCAGTGGCCGACCGCTACGACCACGAGTTCGTGTTCACCGATAACCGGAGCGAGGACACTACCTTCGCCCGCCTCGCCGAACTCGCGGCCCGGGACCCGCGTGTACGAGTGTTCCGGTTCTCTCGTAACTACGGGTTCCAGCGCTCGATCCTCACCGGCTACCTCCTGGCCCGCGGCGACGCCGCCATGCAGATCGACTGCGATCTCCAGGACGACCCGAAAGTGTTTCTGGAGTTCATCAAGCAGTGGGAGAAAGGCTACAAGGTAGTCTACGGAATTCGGCGCACCCGTCGTGAAGGCTTCCTGATCACGATGGCCCGCCGGATGTTCTACCGTGTGCTTGATGCCGCAAGCAATGATGATCTGCCCGTGGATTCGGGGGACTTCCGGCTCATCGACCGACTGGCGATCAACCAGCTGAAGCAGGTCAGCGACCACCATCCCTACCTGCGCGGCACACTCGCCACCCTGGGCTTCGACCAGATCGGGATCCCCTACGACCGGTCCACCCGGGAACGTGGCCGCAGCAAATTCAACTTCCGGTCGCTGACAGGGTTGGCCATCGACGGGCTGCTGGCGCATTCCATTACCCCGCTCCGCATCGCCACCTACCTGGGGCTTATCGTTTCTGTCCTCACGTTCCTGGGCTTTCTGGGCTTCATGGTGGGCCGGCTGGCCGGCGCTGACTGGCCGGCCGGATTCGCTACCCAGGTCCTCCTCATTCTCCTGGGGATCAGCCTCAACGCCTTGTTCCTGGGAATCATCGGCGAGTACCTGGGACGGATCTACCAGGAAGTCCGGCGCCGTCCCGGCGTGATCATCGAAGACCGGATCGATGCCACCCCGCTCGCCTCCCCCTCGGCCGGAATGGCCCGGCCTGAAGATCACCCGGGACGTGCGGGTGAAGGATCCGCGCAGAAGGTCCAGAAAAGAAGTAAGCCGGGCTGACTCCAGCGCCGGCAACAGGTGCTTTTCCGGCACAGCCGCTCCAGCCTGGTACGCTCATCGCCCCGGCTGCCACCCCGGCGTACAGTGAGAAACTGGCAGGCTCACCCGGATCTTTCCTGCATCCTCATTGCCCGGTCATCTGCAGGGCCATCGGCAGGACCAGGCGCGCTGCCAGGGCATGACCTTCCCGGGTCCAGTGTTTGTCCTCTCTAAAGTACAGGCGATCCCGATCCCGTGCTGTTTGAAAATCCGCCAGGATGTCCAGGTATTTCAGGCCTATCGCATCGAAGTGTTTCTTCAATATGCGTTGTGGACGGTAGAAGTCGTAGTCAGCCAGTACACCCGGGGCAATGACCTGAAGATGGTCGGGGATGATCAGAACCAGTATCGGAATTTCAGCATCATTCGAAAACTCTGCGATCAATCTGAAA
>DRQL01000306.1 GCA_011371465.1 Gammaproteobacteria bacterium
GAACTGGAGACCTGTTTGAGCATACTGGAGCAGGAAAACGAACGCCTGAAATCCGCTCGGGCTGCAGGCGAACCGGGCGTGCCGGCAGCCGATATACAGCAACCGGCGCAGCTGAAAGGGCTGAAATCCATGATGGGGCAGCAGCAGGAAACCATCGGCAACCTGCAAAACCTGATCCGGGAACTGGCACCGGAAGCCGGCAAGGCGAAAGAACTGGAAGATTCCATCAATGCCATAACGCGTACCAACCAGGAGCTCAACGGCTGCGTGACAGTGCTGGAGGATGAGAACGCCAAGCTGCGTGTCGAGCTGGAACAGATTCAGTCACAGCTGGAACAGCAGGCTGAACAGCAGGCGGAGGTGGCGGGCGATGTGGATATCACGCTGCATGACGAGGCCGAGACCGAAGCAACCGGCAGTTCCGGTAATGCTGAAAACCAGCAACTGGAAGTCAAGGTGCAGGAGCTGGAGGCACTGGTCGAGTTCAAGGATGCTGCTATCGAAGAACTGGAGAAACAGTACAACGCGCTGGAGTCGAAATACCTGGAGCTTACCGGCGAAAAAAAAGCCAACTGAGCACCGTCGCCATCACACGACAGTCGATTGCATGGCCGGCTAACCCCTGAGCAGTAAATTCTTCTATACTGCGGCACACGTTATTCTGGTGCCGCAGCATTACCCATGGTTCGTAAAAAGCGTAAAAGCAAACGCCGCAAAACCGGCCGGCGCAGCCGCTCCCGGCGCAGCCGCTTCCCGTGGGGAAAGCTGCTGTTCAGCCTGGTGCTGGTGGTGGTTGCCTATGTGGCGTTTCTCGATTTCCAGGTCTACCGCCAGTTCGAAGGCAGCCGCTGGTCGTTGCCGGCGCGTGTCTATGCGCGGCCACTGGAACTGTATGCCGGCCTGCGGCTGACCCCGGAACAGTTTGCTGCCGAACTGAAGGCGCTGGGTTACCGTCGGACAGGTGCAGCACGCAGGGCCGGCGAGGTATCCCGCGATGGCCGACGCTTCAAATTGATCAGCCGGCCGTTCGTGTTCTGGGACGGGCCGGAGCCGTCACGCGCCCTGCGTGTCACTTTTTCCGCTACCCACCTGGACGCGCTGCAGAATGACCGAAATGGTGAAACGCTGGCACTGGCGCGGCTGGATCCGCTGGCGATCGGCAGTATCCATACCTCGCACCAGGAAGACCGTATCCTGCTGCAGCTCGACGAGGTACCGGACATCCTGGTCCAGGCCCTGATCGCCGTAGAAGACCGGTCGTTCTATTCCCACAGCGGGGTGTCGCCGCGCTCCGTCGCCCGCGCCTTCTGGGTCAACCTGCGTTCCGGGCGGGTGGTGCAGGGCGGCAGTACCCTGACCCAGCAACTGGTCAAGAATTTTTTCCTCAGCAACCGGCGCAGCCTGACTCGCAAGATCAATGAAGCCATCATGGCGCTGTTGCTGGAACGGCGCTACAGCAAGGACGACATCCTCGAAGCCTATCTCAACGAAGTGTACCTGGCACAGGACGGGCGACGCGCCATCCATGGTTTTGGCCTGGGCAGTCGCTTCTTTTTCCAGCGACCGCCGGATGAACTGAGTATCGCCCAGATTGCGCTGCTGGTCGGCATGGTCAAGGGGCCTTCCTGGTATGACCCGCGGCGGCACCCGGAACGAGCGCTGGAACGGCGCAACCTGGTGCTGCAGGTCATGTTCGACCAGGGCATCATTACGCGCGCGCAGTTCCAGAAATCGCGTAATGAGCGACTCGGCCTGGTGCAGGCGGCGGCCGGTACCAGCAAGACCTTCCCGGCCTTTCTGGACCTGGTGCGGCGCCAGTTACGGCGGGACTACAACGAATCGGACCTGGTGAGTGAAGGCCTGCGTATTTTTACCACCCTGGACCCGCAGCAACAGTGGGCCTTGCAGAAAAGTCTGGACCAGCGCATTCGACCGCTGTTGAAACAACAACCGGAGCTGCAGGGTGCCGGTATGGTGACCAGTTCCACCAACGGCGAAGTGCTGGCGCTGGTCGGCGGCAGGCAGGCCGGCTTTGCGGGTTTCAATCGCGCGCTGGACAGCAAACGGCACGTGGGCTCCCTCATCAAACCGGCCGTCTACCTCACGGCCCTGGAACAGGCGGAACGTTACAACCTGGCCACCTTGCTCGATGACGAGCCGCTGGAATTCGAGGACGCCGGCGAAGTGTGGCGTCCGCAGAACTACGACCGGAAATTTCACGGCCAGGTCATGTTGTACCGGGCACTGGCGCATTCGTACAACGTCGCTACCGCGCGGCTCGGCCTGCAGCTGGGGGTGGACCGGGTGCTGCAGACCCTGCGGCGCCTGACGATCGACGAACCCCTGAACCGGTACCCGTCCCTGTTTCTGGGGGCCACCGATCTCAGCACACTGGACGTTACCCGCATGTACCTGAACTTTGCCAGCGGCGGCTTTCATATACCCCTGCGCGCTATCCGGGAGGTGCTGGACAGCGACAATGTCCCGCTGCAGCGTTATGAGCTCAGTATCGAACGCGTCATCGATCCCGCGCCGGCCTATCTTCTCACCCGGGCGCTGCAGCTGGTGGTGGCCGAAGGCACCGCGCGCGCGCTCAACCGGCGTTTTGCACCGGAACTCGGGCTGGCCGGCAAGACCGGCACCACCAACGACCTGCGCGACAGCTGGTATGCCGGCTATGACGGCGGCAAACTGGCCGTGATCTGGATGGGCCGTGACGACAACCAGTCCATGGGCCTGACCGGGGCCAGCGGCGCCATGCAGGTCTGGTCCGGCCTGTTCCGCGCAACCGGTGCCGTGCCGCTGCAACCGGGCAAGCCTGAGAACGTGGTCTGGCGGCAGGTGGACACCGCCAGCGGTGGCCTGGCCGACAACGGTTGCGCGAATACCGTACAATTACCCTTTATCGAAACCGGAACGTTGCCCGCTGCGGCACCCTGCGCAAGGGAAGCGCCGTCCGGCTGGTTACCAAAATGGCTGCAATGAAACGACTGACCCTGGTATTGATCACCCTGCTGAGTGCCTGCAGCAGCGCGCCACAGCGCCCGCTGCCGCCGGTCATCGACGGCGGTCACGCCGGTGCCCCGGGTGAACCGGCGCCGGAGCCGGCAGCACCGGACCGGGTCGAGGTGCCCCCGCCTGCAACGAGTGGCGGCGCAGTGGTGGCGTTGCTGGATCGCGCGGATGACTACCGGCGTGCCGGGGACAGCAGCAACGAGGCGGCCACCATCGAACGGGCCCTGCGCATCGAACCGGGCAATGCCCGTCTCTGGCACCGGCTGGCCGAAGCGCGCCTGGCGCAGGGGCAGTTGCAGCAGGCCGAACAACTGGCGCTGAAATCCAACAGCCTGTCGGGTAACGACACCCGGCTGCAGGCCAGCAACTGGCGGCTGGTTGCCCGGGCACGCTGGTCCATGGATGACAGTGCCGGTGCCCGCAAGGCAGAGCAGCGGGCCAGGCAGCTGGAGCACTAGGGCCACCGGAACCATCACCGTGGGCGTATATTCAGTAGACAAACTGATTTCCGAGGCGCGCCGCCTGGCCGCGGAGTTCCGGCGCACCACCGGCAAGCCTCTGCCGGGCGTCAGTGGCGAGATCGCGGAGCACGATGCCGCCAGGTTGCTGAATCTGGAACTCTGCAGCGAACGTCCGGGGGGGTTTGATGCCATCGGTAAAGGACGTCGCGATGGCCGCCGCGTGCAGATCAAGGGACGGGTGATCTTCGACGAGGAAAAATCAGGCCAGCGTGTCGGGCAGCTGAAACTGGAGCAGGACTGGGACAGTGTGGTGCTGGTGATCATGGATGAAAACTACGAGCCGTACGAGATTTTTGAAGCCGCTCGTGAAGACATCGAGGATGCGATGAACGATACCGGCAACAGTGCGCGCAAAAAACGCGGTGCCATGACCGTCGCGCGGTTTAAAATCATCTCGCAGCTGGTGTGGACGCGTGAGGAAGGCGAGATCGACGATGCACCCTGGGACAACCAGACCGGCCCTTGAAAACACCGACCGCGCATTGGGCTGACGAGCACCGGCAGGCCGCAGACTGTCTGGGCAGCGACGGCGCGCTGGCCGGGGAAGTCCCGGGTTTTGCCGCGCGTCCCCAGCAGCAGCAGATGGCCGCCGCGGTCGAACGGGTATTCGGGCAGGACGAAGTGCTGATCGTCGAGGCTGGCACCGGCACCGGCAAGACCTTCGCCTACCTGGTGCCGGCCCTGCTGTCCGGCCAGAAAGTCATTGTTTCCACCGGTACCCGTCACCTGCAGGACCAGTTGTTTCACCGTGACCTGCCCACCGTGCAATCCGCCCTGGCAGTGCCGGTCCATGCCGCGCTGCTGAAAGGGCGCGCCAATTATCTCTGCCATCACCGCCTGGAAATCACGCGCAGCGAAGGTCGCCTGCGCGACCGGCAGCAGGTCAGCCAGCTGGAAGCGGTGGCCGACTGGTCCGGTCGTACGCGCAGCGGCGATATCGCCGAGTTGACCGGTATCCCGGAAGACGCGGCCATCTGGTCGCGCGTTACCTCGACCGCGGAAAACTGCCTGGGTCAGCAATGCGACTGGTTCGCGAAGTGCCACGTGATCCAGGCGCGCCGGGCCGCGCAGGAAGCGGACCTGGTGGTGATCAATCATCACCTGCTGTGCGCGGATCTTGCCCTGAAAGAAGAAGGTTTTGGCGAGCTGTTACCCGGCGCGGATGTATTCATCGTCGACGAGGCGCACCAGCTGCCGGAAACCGCGGCGCGGTTTTTTGGCCTGACACTGTCCAGTCGCCAGTTGCAGGAACTGGCCCAGGACAGCATCACCGAATACCTGCGTGAGACCGCGGAGCAGCAGGGCCTGCCGGACATTGCCCGGCAGCTGGAACACGCCCTGCAGGATGTCAGGCTGGCCATGGGGCAGGGCGAGCAACGTTCACCCTGGTCGCGGCTCGCCGCGAACGCGGAACTGGGTAAACACCTGGCCACGCTGCGTGGACAGCTCGACCAACTGGCTGCTGCGCTGGAACTGCAGGCCGAGCGCAGTCGCGGCCTGGACAACTGCTACCAGCGTGCACAGAAGCTGCAGGGCCTGCTGGCACAAACCACCGAACAGCCGCCGGAAAATCATGTGCACTGGTTCGAAACCTGGCGCCAGTCGTTTCGCATCAACCTGACGCCGCTGGACGTGGCGGATATCTTCGGTTCCCGGCGCCATGAGCTGCCCAGCCACTGGGTATTCACGTCGGCGACCCTCTCGGTAAACGGCAACTTCGATCATTTTGCCCGGCAACTGGGGCTGGAGGATGCCGTTACACTGAACCTGGACAGTCCGTTCGATTACCGCAACCACGCGCTGTTCTATGTGCCCGAAGGCCTGCCCGAGCCCAATGCCGCGGACTATACCGAACGCATGCTGGATATCAGCGAACAGATCATTCGCGCCGCGCGTGGTCGTACCTTCGTGCTGTTCACCAGTTACCGCGCCCTGCACACGGCACAGCGTCGCCTGCAGGAGCGCTGTGATTTTCCGCTGCTGGTACAGGGCAGTGCGCCCCGCAACGAACTGCTGGAACGTTTCCGCGAGCTGGGTAACGCCGTGTTGCTCGGCACCAGCAGTTTCTGGGAGGGCGTGGACGTGCGCGGCGGGGCCTTGTCCTGTGTCATCATCGACAAGCTGCCGTTTGCGTCACCGGGTGACCCGGTGTGGCAGGCACGGATCGACGCGCTGAAAGCACGGGGCGGAAACCCGTTCATCGATGAACAGCTGCCACACGCCGTGATTACCCTGAAACAGGGTGTCGGTCGCCTGATCCGTGATGTCGATGACCGCGGTGTCCTGGTGATCTGTGATCCGCGCCTGGTGGGCAAGCGTTACGGGCGGGTATTCCTGAACAGCCTGCCGGATATGCGGCGTACCCGGGAATTCAGCGACGTGACTGCGTTCTTTGCCGCCGGCGACAGCGCGTCCTGGCAGACGACATGACACGTATACTGGCTATCGAAGCCGCCACCGAAGCCTGTTCAGCCGCGTTGTTGATCGGTGACAGCGTACAGGAACGTTTCGAAGTCGCCCCGCGTCGGCACGTGGCACTGCTGCTGCCCTTTGTGGAGTCTCTGCTGGCGGAAGCAGGTATACGTCCCGGCGACCTGGACGCGGTCGCCTTCGGTCGCGGACCCGGTTCGTTTACCGGTCTGCGCATTGCCGCCGGTATCACACAGGGGATTGCCTTCGGTTCCGACCTGCCGGTCATCCCGGTGTCCACGCTGGCTGCACTGGCGCAGGGGACCGTGCGGCAACAGGGCGCAGTCAACGTGCTGGCGGCGCTGGATGCCCGTATGCAGGAGGTCTACTGGGGTGCGTTCCGGTGTGACACGGAAGGGCTGGTCGTGGCGGTAGGCAAGGAACAGGTCTGTGCGCCGGAAGCGGTCGAATGCCCGCAAACCGGTGACTGGTCCGGTGCCGGCAATGGCTGGCAGGCATATGCGGACCAGCTGTCACAACGCTGTGCCGTGCCGGGCGCTGCAATCTATGCGCAGCAACAACCACAGGCCGCCGATGTCGCCCGGCTGGCAGTCGCTGCGTTTGCGCAGGGCGAGGTGCTGGCACCGGAACAGGTCTGCCCGGTGTACCTGCGTAACGATGTGGCGAGGAAACCGCAGGCGGGGGGGTGATATGCCGGGCCTCGCTGTGTCGGGTTACGCCCTTCGGGCTAACCCGACCTACGGGGCAACAACGAACCGGGGCAACAACGAACCGGGGTGGCAACGAGCCGGGGCGGCAATAAACCGGGGCGGCAATAAACCGGGGCGGCA